>CAZRWG010000105.1:0-1003 GCA_964603805.1 uncultured Thermoplasmata archaeon | reverse complement strand
CTATAAATTTCTATTTATACTTTTGGTCGATTATCTAAAAGTCAAACAGATCAATATTCTACCTCTAACGGTTTAAACTCTAGAGACTCTAAGGTATTAACCACTCACAGTCTCTTTTTAATATAGATAACTAAGACTATGACTATCACCAATAATAGTAGATTCAAGGTGAATCCAGGGATTTCTTCTTCCTCTTCATCCCCCTCGACGAAAACCGCTGTTATCTCTCTGCTCTCGTCCATAGTTATAGAGATCTCATCTCCTGTTTGATCGGTCCCGTTCCATTCAATAAATTCCCAACCTTCCTCAGCAGTGGCTTCTATGTTCACTTCAGTTCCTTCCTCATATACATTTGACCACCCGTCTTCTACCTCTTCCCCATCGACTTTGACTACTCCGCTCCCATCTATATTTATCGTAAGCTCGTAGTAGATTGTATCGTCACTTATCGTAACTATTACAGAATCTTGACTGTTCTCACTCGCAATCACAAGTTCATACTCTCCTGCATCTCCTTGCTCTGTCTTCCAGATAAATTCATCGGTATAATTTTCCTCCACATCTAAAGTAAGTTCTTCAAGACGATCTTTTTCAACACCATCGATTGTAAAATTAATGTCCTGCGTTCCTTCTTCCATCCCTAAGTTCTCTACCTCATATTCTATGGTTATCTCTTCCCCCTCGTAGACTTCTTCATCGTAATCGGTGATTTCGATCTCAAAGTGTGGTCCTTCATATACTGTCCTCTCAACCATAACACTTTGGAAACTCTCTCCCTCTTCGTTAAAAGCGGTTACAGAATAATAATATGTGGCTCCTTCTTCGATCTCAGTGTCTTCATAACCCAACTGTTCTGGGCCTATTTCAGCAATCACTTCCATATCCCCTTGACTTTCACCTTTATAGACCCTATAGCCATCAACAGGCGAGAGGCCTTCATCCCAGGGTTCTTCCCAGGTCAGATTTATGGCAGAATTTATTACATTACTGGTCAAATCTTTAG
>CAZRWG010000104.1:1517-5138 GCA_964603805.1 uncultured Thermoplasmata archaeon | reverse complement strand
TTTAGAAGAAGACCAGGCTACAATTGCGATAATGAGACAGTACGGGGTGAAAGAGATGGCAACCTTGTCCTCTAATAGGGGAGGGAAGATGTACGATTCAGAGAGGATGAGTAAAGAAGAATTTTTTGAGGAAATAGTAAAAAAGCTAGAAACTATAATCGATCCAGGAGAACCTTTGGTTATTTTGGGGCCTGGCTTCACTAAAGAAGATTTTTTTGAGTACTGCAAGCGCAATCATTCTGAGCTGGTGAAGAATGCTGAAGTGGTGCCTGCTGGCGAAGGCGGCATGACCGGTGTGAACGAAGTGATCAAAAAAGGAAAGGAAAGAGATACGTTGGACGGTCAACGGATGTCTTTCGAGAGTGAGATGGTGGAGGAACTATTAAGAGAGATTAAAAGTGATGGAGCTTACTCTTATGGGATGGAAAATGTAAAAGAGGCGGTGAGGATAGGGGCAGTAGATACACTCCTGATATTGGATACTAAAGTTAGAGATGAAGAGGGAGAAAGATTGATGAAGAAGACCGAAGATCTTGGTGGTGAAGTGATTGTAATAGGAAGCACTCATGAAGGAGGAGAAAAGTTGGAGGCGTTAGGCGGTTTCGGCGCTCTTCTGAGATATAAAATAGAGTGAATAGAAAAGCATGAGATATGAAAAAATAAGAGACAAAATCACATACCCAAAATTAATTATACTCACCTCCAGCTTCCAATTTTGAGAAAATAAAGTGATAATATGAGCGAAGATTGGCCGGAAGAACCTGTAAAGGTAACGGATGAAGACTTTGACGAGTTTGTAGAAAAATATGACGTAACGTTGATAGATTTTTGGGCTGAATGGTGCGGTCCGTGTAAAAGGCTAGGACCAATAATTGAAGAGCTAGCCGGAGAGATGCAAGGTGATGTAGCTTTTGGAAAACTGAACGTAGATGAGAATAAATCCAAGAGTTCGGAATTCGGAGTATCTTCTATTCCAACTATGATCATATTCAAAGATGGAGAGGTAGTTGACAAAATGGTCGGAGCTCTTCCGAAGGACGATATCAAGAATAAACTTGAAAAGCATCTCTAAATCGGATAGTGCATAAGAGTTTCCTTCTAATAGGTAGATTGACTCAATTAAATCACTGAGATTACTTTAGGTGTTGTTGATAAAAATTTAACTTAGTAGGATATACTTAAGGGCCTATTAGATGTAAGACCATTTATTTTCTCATCTCCATTGGTTCTTATTCACTGGTTTTCTCAGGAGCGTAGTAGTATTCACCAGATTTCTTTTGCTCACGGTCTTTTCTTGAACCGGGTTTGTTGATTCGCGGTCTATTAGTGTCTGGATCACGCCGGAAAGTGACATCGAGATTAGCTAGAAATTCATTCATACCTTTTCGCATACCAACTGGCTTACTAGCTATTCCCCTCTCTCCTGGAATCCCATCGAAGACCTGCAAACGATCAGCTATCAGATTCATCATGTATATATCATGGTCGATTACAATCGCTGGTGATCCCTGTATCTCAGAGTATCGACGAATCGCACTTGTTGCAAGTACTCGCTGTTCGACATCTAGATGTGCTGAGGGTTCATCTAGAAGATAAAGATCCGCACCTTTAGAAAGACAGGCAGCTATGGCGACACGCTGTCTTTCTCCTCCGGAAAGGTCTTGGAGTTCTTGTTCTTTAATCTGATCCAATTGAAGAGGATCAGCTATCTCAGTTTCCCAGTAAGAACTCCCGAAATCGTCAGCAACTGTTCGAAGATAATTCATCACTGTCGTCTCTTCATCAAGTTCGACATACTGACGTTTATAAGAAATGTTAAGGTTCCTATCTATCGTACCCTCGTCTGGTTCAAGCCGGCCAGAGATCAACTCTGCAAAGGTAGATTTACCTATACCATTGGGACCTACTACACCTAAAACCTCGTTGCGGTGAATTTCTCCTCTCTCAATCTTCAGAGAAAACTCATCTTTCCCATAACTTTTCGTCATCCTGGGATAGGAAAAGAGAGTCTTATCCAAATGTGCATCTCTAGGGGCGTGCTCCTCGAAATTTATCGATTCAGATCGTATTCGCATGTTCTCATTTTTGAGATAACCTCCTAAATACTGATTGATTCCTGTCTTGGTCGATTTAGGAGATGTGACTACGCCATACACCCCAGGTTCTCCATAGATGATATGAACGGTATCAGCTATCAAATCTAAAACTGCCAGGTCGTGTTCAACAACAAGTACAGATCTTCCATTCCTAGAGAACTCACTGATTAGTCTAGCGACTGATACACGTTGAGAGATATCAAGATAAGGGGTTACTTCGTCCAGGAAATAAAAATCAGCGTCCTGCACTACCGTCGCAGTAATGGCCACTCGTTGAAGCTCTCCGCCAGAGAGCGTATTTATAGCTCGATCTTTTACTTCTTTCACCGAAAGACGTTCTAGGATTTCATCTACAACACCTCGTTCATCCATCTTGGCTAGAAGTTCGCCTACTTTTCCGTCGAGCTTATTTGGAATCTTGTCGATAGACTGCGGTTTTTTAGCTACATTTACAGTTCCTTTCTCCAACTTTTCAAGGAAATCTTGGAGTGCTGTACCACGATATGTTTCTTTTACCTTTTCGAACTCTGGTTTATCTTCATAATCACCAAGATTGGGGTGGATGTCGTTAGATAAAATTCGGAGAGCCGTAGTCTTCCCGATACCATTTGGACCGAGAACGCCGATCACTTTTCCCGGTTTTGGTGCTGGCAGACCGTAAAGTTTGAAGGCATTTTTTCCATAGCGGTGAATCGGTGCCTCTTCCAATTCGGAAGGAAGGTTTATGATCTTTATAGCGTCGAAGGGACATTTATGGACACAGATTCCGCACTTTTCTCCAAGACAGATCTTTTCAGAAATCCGAACCTGCTTTGGCCTACCTGCTAGTTTTTCAGGATCTTCTGCTTCCTCACGTAGAGTTATACAGTCTTTACCTGCCCGGTTAGGTGGACAATAATTCGCACATTCGTAATTACAACGATTAGGTTGACATCTATCTAGATCAACCACAGCGAGACTATCTTCGGCCATCTTAAAACACCTCGGTCTGAAAAAAGTTCATTTCAAATACACTTTCTTTTATGCATATTAAAGGATTAAAGCAAACTATAATTGCTACCATTCTCGTTAATTTAACCAAGAATACAGTCACCTACTTTTCTTTTCATATTTTCTACTATATCTTGCTCAGGAAATAAGAGCAAAATTTACTATGATTAAAGTTATATAAATTGCTTTTCCGTTTTAACAATACTTCACCTATTTTAAAACATTGTCAAAGCTAATTGAAATTTCGACCGAAATATACTTAACTACTTTTTCTTTTATCTGAATTGGTGGATGAGATGATGGTAAAAGTAGGAATAAACGGGTACGGAACAGTGGGAAAGAGAGTGGCTGATGCCGTCGATCAACAGGATGATATGGAATTGGTAGGAGTGGCTAAAAGGAGCCCAACTTACGAAGCCGAGATGGCAGTCGAAAAAGGTTATCCTTTTTATACATCCTCCGACAAATATCTAGACGGTTTTGAAGATAAAGGAATTCCAGTAGAAGGTATGCTCGAAGACCTGTTAGAGAAAGC
>CAZRWG010000104.1:0-1507 GCA_964603805.1 uncultured Thermoplasmata archaeon | reverse complement strand
ATAATAGTAGATGGGACGCCAAAAAAAGCAGGTTATAAACCGAAATATGAGAAAGCCGGCGTTAAAGCTATCTGGCAGGGAGGAGAAGATCACGAACTGACAGGTTTATCCTTTAATTCCATGGCTAATTATAATGAAGCCTACGGAGCTGACTATTTGAGAGTTGTATCTTGTAATACCACTGGTCTTTTGAGAACGCTTTATCCTCTTCACCGCGACGTAGGTATAGATAACTGTAAAGCTGTCATGATCAGAAGAGGTGCCGACCCTTGGGACACCTCTAGAGGTCCAATAGACTCGATAAATCCAGTTTTAGATATCCCTTCTCATCACGGGCCAGACGTTCAGAGCGTGGTTCCGGAAATAAATATTCAGACCACCGCAGTAAAAGTTCCTACAACTATAATGCATCTGCACAGTAATATAGTTGAACTTGAAGAGGAGTTGGATACTGAAGAAGTGATAGATATATGGGATAAAACACCAAGAGTTAGGTTCTTTAACGCCTCGCAAGGAGTGGAATCTACCGCGAAAGTGATGGAATTTGCTAAGGACAGAGATAATCCAAGAGGAGACCTTAACGAAATAGCTGTTTGGGACGATGCTATAAAAGTCGAAGGTTCAACACTTTATTATTATCAGGCTATACATCAGGAGAGCGATATCGTACCTGAAAACATAGACGCTATAAGAGCTATGACCGAACTTGAAGAGGACCCGATGAAAAGTATTAGGCGCACTAATGAAGCTATGGGGATAGAGTAGTGAAAGATATGTTGATATGTCCGTTGGACTACCGCTACGGTAGAAAAGAGATGAAATCAGTATTTAGCAAGGAGAACAAGACCGACAAATTGTTGAAGGTCGAAGCTGCTCTTGCAAGAGCTCACGCTGAACTTGGAAATATTCCACTAGAAGCTGCTGAGATTATCACGGAAAACGCTACCACTAAGCTCGTAGACTGGGAAGAAGTCGAGAGGGTTGAAAAAGAGGAGACCAAACACGACATCATGGCCTTGGTAAAAGTTCTTGGTGAGCATTGTGGGGATGCTGAAAAGTACATCCATCTTGGAGCGACTTCTAATGACATAATAGATACCGGTATGGCTCTACAGCTTAAGGAAGCGATGAAGATTTTAGAGAAGGATCTTCGAAAATTGAATTCTACACTTTCAGAGAGAGCTGAAGAGCACAAAGATACAGTTATGATAGGTAGAACTCATGGCCAACATGCAATACCGATGACTTTTGGCTTAAAGATGGCCGTATATGCTTCTGAGATTCAAAGACATATAGAAAGACTAGAAGAAGCGAAAGATAGAGTGCTAGTAGGAAAAATGAGCGGCGCGGTAGGCACTGGGGCCGCTTTTGGAGAAGATGCAAAAGAGATACAGGAACTCGTGATGGAAGATCTTGGATTGAAAGTCGATAGAGCTACTGGTCAGATAGTAGGCAGAGATAGGTACGCAGAACTCATCTCCTTAGCTGCTAATATTTCCGCTTCATT
>CAZRWG010000103.1:0-5193 GCA_964603805.1 uncultured Thermoplasmata archaeon | reverse complement strand
AGGTACAGCCATCGAAGTACCACTTTTAGGACTATATTCACCGTCTAGCATTGTGCTGTTTATTTGCACACCTGGTGCCCCTACATGTACGCTCCTTCTTCCATAGTTGGAAAAGTGCGCTAAATTATTTGTCTGGTTGGTAGCTGCAACAGATATAATATTTGTCAGGTCGTAGTTTGCCGGATAAGAAGTAGTTTCACCATTATTTCTTCCTTCGTTTCCTGCGGCCGTGACGAAAAGCATACCTTCCTTTTGATGGCGTTCTATAGCTTCGTAAAGAAGTTCGCTGTACCTCCATCCCCACCAGCTGTTTGAAGTAGTGACTATATTCTCTCCTTCTCTTTTCCTCTCTAAAACAAATTCAAGTCCGGAGATAACATCCCCTATATTTCCATTGCCTTCAGAATCAAGGACTTTTATCCCCATCAAACTAACGTTCCAATTGACTCCTACAATACCGATCTCGTTATCTCCTACAGCACCTATCGTTCCCGCTACGTGGGAACCGTGCCCATTATCATCCAAGGGATAGTAAGAATCATTGACTGCATTGTATCCATGGTATCCTTCTTCGTTGGTCCACATATTATCCTTTAGATCAGGATGATTATAGTCGATCCCTGTATCGACAACTGGAATCACCACTTCCTCACTACCTTTAGTCAAATTCCAAGCTCCGGGAGCATCTATGTTCTCTAAGCCCCAAAGAGATCCATAACCAGGATCATTAGGTATTTCAGATTTTTCTACTAGATAATTTGGTTCAGCGTGAATTACCTCTTCTTTTCTATTCAAGAGTTCGATCGCATTTATCACACCTATGCTTTCAGGTAGTCTTATCTCAGCCATATCAAAGGATGGGTAAAGACGAGAAATTTCTCCGTCAACGAGATTTGTTAGATGTTTGACGCGATTACGCAGAAAATTTTCACTATTTCTTTCTAGAATTTCACTCGACGGCTTTAATTGAATCAATATACTGTTTTGACAATAACCTCTCTCGTAGTTTTCAAAACGACTACCCATAGATCGAATATTATTAGCATCATCTCCTAAGTTTTGACCGATAACACTGTCTTCCCCGACACTAGTTTTATTGCCCTCAATCGACACCAAAAATACAGTAGTGATTAAAAGAAAAGCGATAGCAAGAACGAATATTTTGGTCTTCATAGTGATTCCTCTTTCAAAGGTTAAATATGATTTAGGGGTTTATATGTCTTGTCAAAATCAAGTTTTCCTACAATTCTTCGAATATGTCTTCTTCTGATATTTCTCCAAGAGGCTCATTACACTCTGGACATCGTTCATCTTCGTCTGAGACTTCGGCACCACATACCGAACAGTTTTGTCTTTCTATGTTTTCTTCTTCCTCACTCTCTTCTTCCGATCCTTTTAAAGGTTCTAGTTCTTCGCCGCACTCTATACATACTTCTGCATTTACTGGAATCAATGCACCGCAGGTCGGACAGACACCCTCCTCTTCGATCTCTTCTTCTAACTCTTGCAATTCTTTTTGTAGGTCTTCATCAAGATCTTTAGCTTTTTCCATCTTTTTTATCATCGATATCGCTACACCAACGATCAAAACTACGGTGCCAATCACTATACCTACGAAAAAGTGTATCGATAGATGATCATCAGGGTTTATCTCTCCAATTGGATACTCACCTATGAGAGGCAGTTCACCTGGACCAACGAACTTCAAAACCAATACGGCAATAATTATTAACACTCCAAAAATCGATATCAAATATCCTAAAGACAATTTCTCGCTTAAAAGGCTAAAGAGTTTCTCTTCTTCGATTTCTTCTTCCTTCACATCTCTTTCTTCTGAGGGTTCCTCTTCTATCAATTCAAGTACTTCTTCTTCCAACTCAGAAACGCTTTCTTCTTCAGATTTTCTTGATTTTCTCTTTATTTTATCACGTAAGAAACACACCGCCGAGGAGCAACCATCCTCAATATTTCTAATAAAACATTTTAAAGTACCTTTTTCCTCCGCCTCTTCTTCCAAAGGTTCAGAAACATCTTCCTCTCCCTCTTGATGTTCAGATGTTTCAGAAATATCTTCCGCCAATTCCAAGATTTCTCCTTCGAGCTCCGACACAGTCTCTTTTTCTTCCTCTACAGGTTTTTTCTTAGCAGAAGAGCCGACTGAAGAAAAACTATCTCGGATGTAATCAGACATCCTAGCAAAATGTTTTAGAATCCTTCCTCGCTCTTCTTCTATCTCCTCGTCTTTCCTAACTTTTTCTACGATCAAATGCACTCCTTCAACTTTGTTTATTTTGACTTTTGTTCCTTCCTCTATTATTTCATCTGCAGTTGCACTCCAGATTCTACTGCTGTGAATAACTCTTACCTTTCCTTTTATATTCTCTGGACGAATTTCTTCTAATACAAAACCCTCACGGCCTTTCAATGTAGTGGGTGTTGTAGTGGGGGTGGATCTAGAAGAGAATATAAGATATAATAAATATAGGATGAAAAGCAATACTATTATTCCGAGGAGCATTAAATCGTAAATCAACATAGTTATACTCAACAGATTCGAGTATTTTTATCTTTTCCTGAAAAAAAGTCGTTCTTTAAAAAAATCAATCAGATCCGGAGAGATTTATTAAAAAAGCCGAAGAATCCTTTTTTCTTAGATTCTTCCTCTTTTTCCAGCTTCTCTCCACACACTGGACATTCTTCAACAGGTATCGTAATGATCGTTTCACAGTTCGAACAAGCTTCGAATTCGGTTATATCCCTTCCAAGTTCTATCAATCCCTCTCCCATCTCGATATTGTCTTCTACCGGCTGAGATATCTCATCTAGCTCTTCTTGATATCCCTTATCCTCCTCTAATTCGTCACTTCTCTCTACTTTTAAGTGCACACCTTCAACTTCGTGTATATTTACTATAGTTCCCTTTTCTATATTATCTTCTGCTGTAGCGCTCCAAATCTGGCTAGATTTTGTTATTTTTACTTTACCTGATATATTACCTGGTTGAATCTCCTTTATAACCACCGCTTGCCTATCCTTCAATGTAGTTGAAGTCGTGATAGGAGGAGAAGGAGAAGACAATTGCAGATAAATTAGAAATAATACTGGTGAGGATATCGCGATGATTGTAGCTATCATCAGGTACATCAACATAATTAATAGATAGCTCAACGAGTATTTTTATCTTTTCCTTCAGTACTTTTGAGCAAAAAAGGAAAACTATATCTCCTTCATATAGAGGGGATAAAATCCCAAACATCGTATATCCCACTATAAAACACAAAGATTCCAAAAATTACGTAAAAAAGGAAGGATAAAAACCCAACTTTGAGGAAGATAAGATTCACCTTATCATCTGTAGCCATGAATATACCGTACCCAACTGATTTACGAGAGAACGGTCGTATAGGTTTTATCTTCCAAGGAGTGCTGTCATATCTTAAACCTGCTATTATGTCACCGAGGAGATGAGATAGTACACCACCGGTTATAGCTAGAAATATAACTATAGCGACCAAGCCGCCTACTGGACCCGAAACAAATATTCCAAAGATATAACCGAATATGCTACCCATAATTGCGGCGAAGATAACCCCAAACCCAACATTGTGGGTCAGATCTCTATGTTCTAGAGGAGTGATTAGATCAGTATCAGGTAAAGAAGAAAATAGAACCATGATTATTATAAATGCCAGAGTTACAACATTAAATCCAAACGGTAGCATCAAAAGTGAAGCTATCAAAAGCGATAATCCTGCATGGCCCTTCCAATTCATATTATCATCGAATCTTTTTTATCCCTTTTCAAATGTACCTAATTAGGGAGCAATTGAATTATTCAGATAAAAGCATTTTGATTAGTAAATTCATTGTGAACGATTTCACTCCTTATTTAAAGCCCCCTCTAAAAAGACAAATTATCTGAGTACCTTTTATATATGGCCATCCCGATTTACTGTTAGTATATCTAGTAATCAGGTTATCAGCACAAGAACATATCGCTAACCAAACTACCTAAGCAAAATAGGGAGGGAGGATCGGGGGTCCTGGTGAAAAACCTAAGCCGGGTCCCCGAATTACCCCCTATCTAGAAAATAATTATCAAAAACGAGATTCAAAAATAGAAAAAAAGGTTTTGGTTTTAGATGAGGTCTAGTTCTTTTCCGAGTTTTTCGTAAACTCTCAAGACTTCATTAAGATCGTCTTTGGTCAACCCAGCGTTTATCTGGTTTCTGATCCTAGCTTTACCTTTAGCTACCATCGGATAAACTATCGCGAGTCCGAAGATACCCTCTTCGTACAATCTGTCTGCTAATTTTTGACACTTTTTGCTGTCTCCTACCATCGCTGGAACGATAGGTGTTTCACTGAAACCAGTATCGAATCCCATGCTCTCCATCTCGCTCTTGAAGTATTCGGTGAGATCCCACAATTTTTCTACTCTGTCTTTTTCCTCATCAACGATATCTAGAGCTTCTATGTTTATCGCTGCTACATGAGGTGGGAAAGCGGCACTCAGTAACCAGGAACGAGAGGTGTTATATGCGTATTTTATCAATCCTTCAGTTCCCGCTAACATTCCTCCAAAACCACCGAAGGCTTTTGAGAAAGTCCCCATCTGGATATCGATCTCATCTTCTACATCGAATTCCTTCGCTATTCCATGACCTCCTCCGAGAACTCCTTCACCATGAGCGTCGTCAACATAAGTGAGAGCGCCGTATTCGTCCGCTAATTTCTGAATCTCATCCATCTTGGCTACATCGCCGTCCATACTGAACACGCCGTCTGTGAGGACGATCTTTTTATCGTAGCCTTCCTCTTCGGCTTTCTTCAAACATTCTTCAAGTTCGCCCATGTCTGAATGGCTGTAGATCATCTTGTCGGCTTTGAACATCCTTTGAGCGATCATGATTCCGTCGATAATACTCCCGTGATTAAGTTCGTCAGAGATCAAAACATCTCCTTTTCCTGCCAATTGTGGGACCAAACCAGCATTTACTGCAAATCCAGTCTGATAAGTCATCCCAGCCTCAGTCTCCTTGAATTCAGCTATCTTGTTCCAAAGGTCTTCATGTATATCCATGGTCCCGGCGATAGACCAGTCAGAACCTGCGCCAGCGCCGTACTCCTCGATGGCTTTCTTACCGGCTTCTCTAAGCCTAGGATGATTAGCCAAATCAAGATAATTGTTAG
>CAZRWG010000102.1:0-5210 GCA_964603805.1 uncultured Thermoplasmata archaeon | reverse complement strand
AAATAGATGAGAACATGCACCCTCGGAGATACGATGAAGGAACTCAAAGTGAAGGAAGCCGAAACAGAGTCTTTTGTTATTGGGCCTGATACATCTTCAGATCTAGGGGTGTCGGAAAGCGATGTCCTGTTGGCTAGAAATCCTGTTAATGGTAAAGGCTTAGCCGGAGAAGCAAAGATCGGTGAGAGTGTTGAAGAAAAAACTGTAATGATAAATAGGTGTCTTTTCGAATCTATCGGCCTCAACGAAGGTTCTGAGTTGATGATTTCAAGATACGAAAAAGAGATAAAAAAGCCGATCGAAGTCACTTTTGGAGTTGAGGATAAAGGGAAGTCGGATAGAGACCCTTTAACATTGATAAAAGAGAATGAGGGAGAATTTATCGATTTCGTAAAGGATATTTTGTGGACTAAAGATTCTAAATTTTTGTGGAGAGATAAGAAATTGATCGTCTCAATCGATGAGGTGGATGTAGAAATCGATAAAGATGATGTAATAGATTTCAATAGGTTAGAAGAATTTAGCTTGGTCATTTCTGAAACGGACTTTTACAGTGCGGTTTTCCTTGTTGATCTTTCTGGAAGTATGGAGACTAAAGATTTAGCTGTGAAAGAAATAGATTCTCTGATAGAAGAGATCAAAGAAGCCGTAGATAGCCCCGTGACTAGCGAATTCATAGATGATTTGGAAGATAATTCAAAGATAAAAAGGTCTCAAGCAGCCGCTTTCTGTGTACTCGTCTATTTGGTCCGAGAGATCGAAAGAGGGGACAAGATATCTATGATCCCTTTCAGTGATGAAGCTTCGGTCCTCTTATTCCAAGATCTAAAATATTTTGCTAGTGATGTTTGTGATTTGGAGACCGGTTTGAATAAAATTATAGAAGATATAAAATATCATCCTAGAGGAAGGACAAATATTTCCGATGCGTTGAATGAAGCCGTCGAAACGATGAAAGATTTTGATCACCAGGAGAAGAAAATGATAGTGTTACTCACAGATGGAGAACCGAAACCACCTTCGATTGATGATAAGGATGCGGTGATGAAGGTTATAGATGATAGGTTAGCGCCGAGAAAGGATGTAATAATAAATACTATAGGACTTGGAGATCAGGTCAATCATCATCTATTAGACAGTATTGCGACCAAAACAGGCGGCGAATATACTTACGTAAATAGTCTTCAAGGTATGATCGAAACTTATTCTAGGTACGCAGAATCCATTTCAGATAGTGCTTTCTCTCCGTAATATCTTAATATAAAGATTAGTGCTCGAGATTTGAAATTGTGAAAATATGTCAGCGACTATCACGGTACTTCGGGATGGAACTGAAGACAGTGTAGAGATGTACGTGAACCCTGAAGAGAAGATAAGCGAAATAATAGAAAGATGTGAAAGCTATTGGCAGATTGAAGAAGACGGTAATGAGTACGTATTGATGAAAAGAAATGCTAAACTTTCTTCAGATAAAACGGTGATAACTTCCGAGCTTCAGGACAACGATGTAGTAAAAATCCGAGAAAAAAGCAAGACAAAAGAGACAGATGTTGGAAAAAAAGAAAGTGTCGATTTAAAACCGGAAGAGATCTTATCTATGGCTGAAAAATGGTTGAATAACAATATAGGAGTGGATCCCGATAACCTTGAATTGGTCGAGAAGCAGAGGGAACAGAGCGTGACAAATCTGCAGTTCAGAAATATTGAATGTGGTAAAAAGTACACGGTTGAGATTGAAGGAGGGAAAGTTAAGACTTATATCCCTGCTTAACTTCATTCCAGATATATATCGTGTCGGCATCCTTTCTCGGCTGCATGGTCAATCTTTCATCTTGCACTAGACTTTGGATCTTTTCTTCTAATTTCTCTACCGTTATGTTCTCGGAACTTTTTCCGGTAAATTCGGCATAAACTTGTTTTTTCGTTGCCTTTTCGATATCTTCAAAAATTTGGACTAGGAGTTCTTTATCTACTAAACCGCTAGTTGATGTGCTTCCACCAGATCGTGCACTTATACCAGGCGATGGTTTTTTGTCGGTGTCGGTAGATGATTTTTCCTCCTTAGTGTCTTTTTCTGATCCATCATCTTTCTCAGAAAAGACAAACGTTTCTTTTTCATCAGAATCCGTTTTGGATTTTATATAGATTATAATGACTCCGATGATTATAATTAAAATTGCTATCACACCATAGATGTAAATCATCGAACGTTCTTCTTCATCACTCTCATCTATGATGATCTCGAAAGTTTTTTCGATTTCATGATCTTGATTAGAAACTTCGCCAGTGATGTTGTACTCGCCAGGTTCGAGCTCAGGTATGAAAACCTCTCCAACTCCTTTCACTTCGTCCTCGATAAACCATGTCACGTTAACCTCGTTTTTTCTCTCTTCAGGTATATCTACAGTAAATATCTTGTTTTCCCTTTCTTCTATTTCAAACTGGATTAAGTCTACTTTTACTGTGAAATTGATACTCTCCAATTCTTGGCCATTCTCTTGATAGCCAATGATTTTAAAATGGACGGTCTCTTCGTCTTGGAATTGGTAGTTATAAGATTCGTTTTTCAATTTGGTTTCGATCGTTTCAAGCTCCTCGCTTGAATTTCCAGCGAGAATTTCGTAATAAGAGATAGTATTGTTTTCGTTTACATACCATTCAAGTTCATAATCTAGATTTTCTTCAAAGATTATCGTATTCAGACCTTTATATTCGAATACTTCTACCTCCGCTTTGACTATAAGAGTTGAATTATCCGTCAGATTTTTGTCATCGTAGGTATAAGTAGCGGTGATATCCCAAGTGCCGTGATTTTCAGGCTTGTATTCGTTATCATTCCACGTACCTCCTGCGTAATCGTGTATATGCCAATCCGTTTCTTCAGTCACTTCTTCTATTTCGTTGTCCCACTCGTCATAAGCTATGGATTTGTAGATAACGTTGTCAACAGAGCTAACCACTTTTTCTGAAGGCTCTATCTCTATGGAATCAGGTGGTCCTGGATTTACCTGGAATTTTTCAGATTTGCTGATCTCTTGGATATTAACGTCTATGGAATATTGGTCAACGAGTGTGATGTTATCCCATTCGTAGACAGTAGAACCAGCTGTAAAAGTCAAATTTACAGTCCTTGTGGTTTCTTTGATTGTCATCTCTACTTTATATTCGCCTCTTAACCAATTTCCATATCTGTCTTTCATGCGAACTATTTCGATCTCTGGGCTGCTACCGGCGGTTGTATCGTCAACTAAAACATCAAAATCGTTAAGGCTTGCTGGTCGGACGACGATAGTGCACGATTCTGAACTTACTTTGTCTTTTTCATCATGATAAGTAGCGCTTACTCGATGAACGCCGGCTGTAGTCTCTTCGAAAGTGCCGTTAGAGGCGGTATTCCACTTAAAATCTTGATTTTCATCCGCTATCAAATTGTTGTATTCATCGTATGCTTTAGCATGGAACTCTAGAGTTTGTCCGGCTGTGATCGTAGTTTCAGATGGCTCTATGAGTTCAACCGAATGAATTTGTCCTATTTTTACGGTAAGATTTATGGGCTCAGAAGTCAAATTCTCGTTGCCTTTGTACGTGACTCTAATCTCGTACTCACCAACTTTTGTCTTATTGAAAGTGCCGTTGGTAATGTTCTCCCAATGGAAGTCTTTAGAATTGTTCGTGACCAAGTTTCCGAACCGATCAGAAGCTTCAGCTTTCAATTTTAAAGTCTCTCCGGCTGTGATGTTAGTTTTTTGGGGTTCATATAATTTTACTGAAATCGCTTCGGCCGGTTCTACGGTCAAGTTTATAGGATTTGATATGAGCTTGCCATCAAAAGTTGCTCTGATCTGATATTTTCCTGCTGTAGTTTTGTTGAAAATGCCATCAGATGCGTTCTCCCATCCAAAATCTTTAGAATCATCTGTGATAGTATTGTTGTATCGATCGTATGCTGTCGCGTTGAACTCTTTCTCATCTCCGGCAGTGATGTTATTTTTTGAAGGTTCTTTGAGTTCTACTGAGTGAACATTAGACGGTTCTACTGTTATATTTATAGGATCCGTGATGAAGGTTTCATTGGCCTTGTAGGTAGCTTTTACTTCGTATTCGCATGCTATGGTTTTATTGAACGTGCCGGTAGAAGAGGCATTCTCCCAATCGAAATCTTCAGTATCGTTCGTAATCAGATTTTTGTATTCATCGTAAGCTTTCGCTGTAAATTCTAATTTTTCTCCCGCAGTGATATTTGTTTTAGAAGGTGTTTTCAGTACAACTGAATCGACCTCGGCCGCTATTACAGTGACGTTGATAGGTTTAGAAACGATTTCTTCTTCAAAAGTAGCAGTAACATTGTAGTGTCCCGTTTTAGTTCTATTGAAAGTGCCGTTGGTAGCGTTATCCCACGTGAAATGTTCTCCATCATCGGAGATAAAATTTCCATATCGATCTAAAACTTCGGCATTGAACTCTAGGTTCTCTCCTGCTAGCAGAGTAGTTTCATTATTTGTTGAGATGTTGACCGAATGAGCTTTCCCAGCTTCTACATAAAAAGTATCGGATTCAGTAATTTCATCACCGGTGATGTTCATCTTATATTCGCCGCTCTCAGTGATATTTTCACCCATCAGGGTTGCATCACCGGATTGAAAAGTGAAGTTACCAAAATCGGTTTCATTTCCTATAACAATCCTAAATCGGTACATACCTTCTAGAGAATAATCTTCAACATTATACGCCTCAGATAAATTTATCGATGGAGAACTGCCTGCGGTGATATTATCTACTGAAAGCTCATACCGATCTATAGGATGTCTGCTCATATCGGGAGTTAGCCATGGGTAATTATCTTTATTGTCTTCTCCATCGATGTCATAAGGATCCTTTCCGATGTTATCATGTCTATCTTCTAAATTGTGGTCAGACCAGTAATTTCCTCCTTCGTCACCTTCGGCAGGATCGCCCGAGTTCCATTTGTTTTCATCGTTAGCTATTGCATGTTCTGTATTGCCGATGAATTGATTTTTCCAGATCTCATTACCATCAGAATCTTCGATTTCAATTCCAACAGCATTGTTTTCTATTAAATTATTGGTTAATTCGACTTCATCAGAATTATCTAAAAGATATATTCCAGATCCCTCATTTCCTAAGATGGTATTACCTTCCATTAAATTGTATGGACAAAATTCTTCTGTTTTTATACCGTGACCAAGGTT
>CAZRWG010000101.1:0-5239 GCA_964603805.1 uncultured Thermoplasmata archaeon | reverse complement strand
CAGACGATGTAATGGGTCATTACAGACCTTTTGTATTTAACTCTTTCCCAAGAAGGAAAGGGGAATATATCAAATAAAAGCGATTCCTAAGCTATTTTATTCTTCTTCATTTCCTTCTTCCTCTTCTTTCCCTCTAAAATACTTCAGCATCCTGATATAATCTTCTAATGCCTCATCAGTAACTCCGATAATAAATTTATTTAATTCCTCTGTAAATTCTAAATCTAATTTTTTGATAGCCTGTCTAATTATTTTCGGCCTTAACCTTTCGACTAATTCTTCATAATCTACACCGACTAGATAGGCATATTCTTGAAGTATGATATCTAATATGATCAACCTTTTGAATCTTTTAGGTCTAATACCTTTGATTTCTTTTAACATCTTTTTTACTAAATTAGGCATACTATCGATGGATTAATATGGGAATTCGTTATTTAAGATTTCTGGATAAAAAAATTATTTTTTATAATTTTTAGAACTGCAATATAGGATATTTGAATATCCAAAAAATGAAATTGAATATTTCATTTGATATATTAACTCCTACAAAACCATCCACTAGATGATCGTAGAGATATGATCAAGAACTAGCAAAAATAATGCAACTATAAAAAGTATTATTAAAACTATTATTAGAAGCCAAAGCAAATAAACACAAAGACCTCCTCTCTTTTTCCTGACGTCATAATTATCAAAATGCCACCTACTAAACGATACTTCTATCGATTTATCGAGCTTAGATTTAGTGTGGAGGGACCCTTTTTTAATAATTTTTAGGCAATTAAGTATCCGTAATAATATGTATTTAAAAAAATATTTAAATGAATCTTTAACATTTCTTCTAATGATTCTTTTCGAATACCTTTTACTCATCCCTCAGACTCTCCGAGCAAGTATATTGATAGACCTATAAATATTTTGTCCAGTTGAAACAAATTTTCTATTTGATTTGTTTACAGATTACAATCTACCTAAAGAAAAACAACGTATTTTTTTCATCAATTCAAAATAGGAAAAGTATAAGTTAGGTCTACCGTAATAAAATGCTGAAGCATATAAAAGAAAATATGAGAGGTATTTACTTTCTATTATTAAGGTTAAAAGAGCCTGTCATCAAAAAGGTGGGCGCACTAGGCGAGATAGAATTCGAAGACGGCAGATATATCTATGTTGGTTCGGCACAGAACAGTTTAGAAGGAAGAATCTCTAGACATTTGAGATCTAAAAAAAACAAACACTGGCATATAGATTATCTTTTAGAAGATGCGGAGATCGAGGAAGTATTAGCGTTTGAGATGGAAAGCAAGATGGAATGTGTTTCAGCTGATTTCATGGAGAGGGAATTCAACAAGATCGATGATTTCGGTTGTTCGGACTGTGATTGTGATTCCCACCTATTTTTTTCAAAAAAGACCTTTGAAGAGTTGATAGATAAAATAATCAAAGAAATAGATGAAGAGGTAATTCGATCAAAAGATCTTGATCTTCAGTAACTTTTTTATTTGACACCTCATTGTATTGCCTAAATCTTCAGGGCCCGTGGGGTAGCTTGGTCGATCCTTCGGCGTTCGGGACGCCGGTACCCGAATTCAAATTTCGGCGGGCCCATTTTTTCCTTTATTAAAAATATCAAAAACTTAGATCAAATATTATTTTTTATAATAGACAGAGAAATTCTAAATCTTTTCAACCTCTCGAAGACCATACCCCATCCGGAACTTCATCATAAACGTTCTTTTCTTTATCCGACTGTTCGTCTTTTTTAGTTTCTGAGCGGATTTTTTCTATTATCTTGTCCTTTTCAAAAAGCCAATAATGTATCCGCCATTCTCTGCCATCATAAAGAGTTGTCTCTTCTCTCTCAGTCGTCAACAAACCGGCATCTTCAAGCATGTAAAAAACGTCTCTGTCTTCCTGTTCCAATATATTGTCGATTATCCTGTCATTAAAACCAAAAAAATTCAGAACATGTTCTGCCATCATTTGAGCGGCGCTTGTCTCCATACCTTTTTCATCTATGCTGTTCTTAATTGCCGTAGTTAATTCATCGACCTTTATTGAGTTTATAGGTCCATCATCAAATCGAATAAAACTTTCGTCTTCTCCATCAGCCATATTATAACTCCTCTTCTCTGTCTTTCTATAAGTTATTTTGGAGGACATGGTATAAATAATTTGTGTCACCACTCTCCATTAATTCAAAAAATAGAAAGATTTATTCTTATTTTAGATGTTTCGTGAGGGCTAATATTTTTCAATCGAACAGCCTATTTATCATCCAATCTTCGTCGAATTCTACCAGATTTTCATAATCTTCACCAGTACCAACAAAAAGCATAGGTTTTCCTACTGCATGACCTATGGAAAGTGCGGCTCCACCTTTTGCATCCGCATCTATTTTTGTCAGCACTACCCCATCGATTCCTACTGATTTTTCGAACTCTTTAGCTTGTTCGACAGCATCGCTACCAGCTAATGCATCGCCTACAAAAATTATCATGTCCGGATCCGCAACCCTCTTTATCTTCTCCATTTCATTCATAAGGTTCTTGTCCGTTTGCATTCTGCCAGCTGTATCTATAAGGACAATATCTTTTCCTCGCGCTTCAGCGTGTTCTAACGCATCATAGGCAACTGCGGCAGGATCACTTCCTTTCGAATGTTTGATAACTTTCATTCCTAGATTATTTCCATGCTCCTGTATCTGTTCAAGTGCTCCTGCTCTAAAAGTATCAGAGGCTGCTAACACACAACTATAACCCTGCTTTTGTAGTCTCTTGCCTATCTTAGCTATAGTGGTCGTTTTGCCCGTGCCATTAACTCCTACGAACATTATGGAAAAAGGCTTTTCGGCTTTCTTGATTTTTTTATCGAAGTTAACCTCTTCTGTTTTGAGTGCTGTTTTGACAGCATCTCTAAGGCTAGCTTCGACCACATCTTCTAATTCGTATTTACGGCTTATTTTTTTTCCAACAAGGTCTTCTTTGACTTTTTCCTGTATTTCCTCCACGACCGGGAGAGCTACATCAGCCTCTAAAAGAGAAACTTTCAAATCCCAAAGTATATCCTCTATTTTACCCTCCTTTATCTTTGAACCCCAACCGTCTACAAAAGCTTCTTCCGGCGCTTCTTCTATCTCCTCTTTACTAGATTCGGTTAGGCTAGATAATTTGTTCTTCAATTTGTCGAACATTTTTCATCTCTATAATAAAGTTGGTTTATTGGAAAACTTGTCCTCCACCTTGAGCTTGCTGCTGTTGTTTTTGTAGTTCCTGGTATTCTTGTCTCAATTCTTGTTCCAATTCTTGAGCGTTTTCTGTCATTTCTTCTATCTGTTCTTCAATCTCTTTTTTGTTTTCCTTGATCTTATCCTTTTTTCTATCTATTATCTCTATAGCTTCATCTATTTTCCTTTCGGCAGATAGATCGGCACCTAATCCAATAAGAACCTTATCATTATCACTTATCTTAGAATGTACGTAAGAATCGGCCCCGATAGGCACCATTATCTTAGTCCCTTCCTCTTTTTTCTCGTAAGTTTTCATCGTCTCTTTTGCCTCGTTATGCTCTTCAAGAAGGCCTTCGATCATCCCCTTATGTTCTTCCAACATCTCAATTTGAGATTTTATCTGTTCCAGTCTGTTTGCTTTCTGCTGTAATTCCATCTGATTAACCATACTCTTCATTCCTCCGCTTCTATTTTCTCTTTGATAAGATTATTTTCTATTTCATCCTCATCTACTTCTTCAGTATCATAAATCTTGATGTTTGTTCTCTTAACTCGATGTTTACTACCTAATAACGAATATATCTTTTCTATTGCTTTTTCCCTGTCTTCGCTTACAACTTCTTTTGAAAATCGCTGCCACTCACCTTTCTTTTTGCCCATTCTGAATTTTCCCATTACTCGGTGTACTTTCATCATTTTTCACCTTGATGTTTTTGAGGATTAATTATGTGCTGATAAGGGTGAGGGGTATTAAAAATTAACCCTGTTGCTTTCGCGCTCTTTAAAGGATAATTATATATAGGTTATTTAAAATTATAATTATGAGGGATAGAGTGGTATTTGGAAAAGAAACCAAAAAAGAAAGATTAGCCTTTCAAATTGGGATAGGTATATTATTGGCCTCAGTATGGATCGTTACCCTTCTAGGCATTTTAGAATTCAGATTGACACTTTTCGGTATCCTATTAATCTTAACCGCCGTCTATATCTTATCTTTAATCAAAAGAGCGGATAAAGGAGTCGCTCTAGACACAGATTCTAAAACTAGTCCGGACAGGTACGGAAAATCCTATTGAATCAATCCAACTTGTTGTCTGAATTTTGATCGCTCTTTCAACAACAATACATATATACTACGTCTTCCTAAAATTCCAGTAGTCGCGGGTTTTTACCCGCCGGAGATGTGCCCAGAGTTTGGGTGAATCCATAAACAGTAATAACGTGATATCATGGCAGAAGATGTCGTTGTCGAAGAAGAAGAGGAAGAATCGATGGAGACCTATCCTAGTATGTACAAATACATAGAGAAGGCCTGGGAACAACCTAAAGAAGGCTATCTGAAAGAACTACAGAGAAATAGGCTAAAACAATGGAGACGTGACGACAATTTTAAGCGTATAGAAAGACCTACTAGACTTGATAGAGCTCGAAAATTGGGTTATAAAGCTAAACCAGGCTTCGTCTTAGCCCGCGCGAAAGTCAGAAGAGGGAATCTAAGGAAAAAGAGGCCTAGGGCAGGTAGAGGTCCTAAGAGGATGGGTGTTAAAAAGATAACGCCTAAAAAGAATCTACAATGGATTGCTGAAGAAAGGACTTCAAGACGATATCCCAATCTAAGGGTACTCAATTCGTACTGGGTTGGAGAAGACGGACGTAAAAAATATTTTGAAGTCATAATGGTGGACCCTGACCATCCTGCGATACAGAACGATCCAGATATAAATTGGATATGCGAAAAAGACCAGAAAGGAAGAGTGTTCAATGGAAAGACCTCCGCCGGAAGGAAATCTAGAGGCCTAAGAAGTAAAGGTAAAGGTTCGGAAAAATCTAGACCGTCAAAGGAGAAGACGAGCTGATTTCAAGTTTCAATAATCCAGGTCTTCGAAATCCGTAAAGGGCTCCTCTGGAGCTTTTTCAGGATCTTTTACATATTCTAGATCCTCTTCTTTTATATCGTCCATTGCGTGTTTTTCGCTCAACGCTTTTTTTATCCTATCTTTTAACTCC
>CAZRWG010000100.1:0-5250 GCA_964603805.1 uncultured Thermoplasmata archaeon | reverse complement strand
GAAAGTCGTAACTGTTATATACTACCATTTGAATAATTAGTTAAGCAATAAGGTGAAAAAGATGGCAAAAGAAGGTCTTACTAAAGAGCAAGAGGAATTGGTGGACAGACTCATAAAAGCTGGACTTCAAAAAAATATAGCTAGGACTCTGGTATTTGTGGCTAGTAGAGAGGAAACTAAAAGCAGAGAGATCGAGGACGCTACTGACTTGAGGCAACCAGAGGTTTCCATTGCTATGCAGGAACTCAGGGGGAAAGGATGGGTTACAAAGAGAGATATCAAAAAGGAAGGTAAAGGCAGACCTGTTCACGGTTATCAATTAGACAAACCTATCGAAGAGATCATCAAAGAGCTCGAGGCGAAAGAAAAAGAAAGAATAGAAGAGATTAAGGAGAATATCGAGGAAATCAAAGAATTAGCAGATTCGGCTTTTTGAATTATTCTAAGTAGCAAAGTCCATAAAAACTCTTGCCTCTCAACATTTTTCTTCAAAACCCTTTTCATTTCCTATTATAATTTTATCAGCCATATTTAAAAATAGCCCATTTTCGATAACACCTGGTATAGAATCCAATTTCTGTGATAACTTTTCTGGATCTTTTATCTTTCCAAAATCGCAGTCAAGTATGTTGTTTCCGTTGTCCGTTTTATAGATTGAATCGCCATGTTTCCGAAGTTCAGCTTTGCAACCTAATCCTTCTATTTGGTCCGTTATACCTTCTTGCCAAAGTGCTAAGATCTCCACTGGAAGATCAAAACTATCCCCTAGCACTTCGACCATCTTACTAGGATCCACTATCACTATATAATTGCGTGAGTTGTGGGCGATTATCTTCTCTCTTAATAGAGCCCCTCCTCCACCTTTGATCAAGTTCATTTTAGGATCGACTTCATCGGCACCGTCTATCGTGAGGTCTATCTTATCGGCCTGATCTAATTCTACTATCTCTATTCCGGCTTTTTTCGCACGTTCTTCGGTCCTTATAGAAGTGGGTATTCCTACGATATCGAGGTTTTCCTCTTTCTTTCTTTTGCCTATCTTTTCGATGGCGTATTTTGCTGTAGAACCTGTCCCTAGGCCTACTACCATCCCATCCTCCACATATTCCGCCGCTCTATAACCAGCATTTTTTTTCTGCTTTGACCGATCTACATTCATCTTATGCGAAAGGAGATTAACGTCGACATTATTAATCTTATTCACCTCGAGAGAGCAAGACCTAATGATTTATATAACAGGAGTCTTTAATTCCTAACCAGTTTACGGTGTAAAAATGGCTAGATTTCCAGAAGCTGAAAAAAGACTGTTAGATAAAAAAATATGCATGCACTGCTATGCTAGCAATCCGGTTCAGGCTGAAAAATGTAGAAAATGCGGTGAGAAAAAACTACGCATGAAAGCTAAAGAAAGTCGAAGATTGTGAGAAAATAAGTTTCTACTCTTTTTCGTCTTTGGAAGAACAATCCGGATTAGGACAGAATTGCCAGTCCTCTTTACTTTTTCTTGATATCTTTTGTAGAGGAGCTCCACACTCTTCGCATTGTTCTCCCGCAGATTCTAAACCTCCTTTTTGTGGGAGAGGATACGTGTTTTTGCAGTCGGGATAATTGGAACAACCTAGGAATCTTTTTCCTTTGTAAGAACGCTGCTCACTCATATCTCCTCCACATTCTGGACATTGACCTCTATACCTCTCCTTTTTATTATAATCGCATTTCATATCGATACAGAGTTTCTCGGTATCTCCACCGTGATAGACTTTTATCATTGGGGAGCTACATTCTGGGCATTTATCATCTGTTGGTTTGACCGTGCCGGAGCGAGGTATGTTGTAAGTGTTTTTGCAGTCAGGGTAATTCGAACATCCCACAAACCTACCATTTTTCGATTTTCTTATAACTAACGTACCGTCTTCACATTCAGGACATTTACCGACGGCGTTTTGATCTCTAAGCGAGCGTTTCAATTCTTTGGAAATCTCTTCTCTATCTTCCTTCAAAGATTTGACCACCGTTTGAAGCATCTCTCTAGATTCTTCGATGACCTTTTCCTTCTCTATTTCCGCTTTGGCTATTTTCTTCATATCCTCTTCAAGTGTCCTCGTCATGTCGGGTTTGGTCACCATATCGGCATGCTTTTCGAGAGTCTTTATCACGCTTTTTCCGGAAATTGTTGATCTAGGAACTTTTCCCTTGATGAAGTTCCTGTTGTAGAGTTTTTGAATAATCCCGTGCCTAGTACTTTTGGTTCCTAGACCTTTATCTTCCATCAATTGGACCAATTTACCTTGGGAATAACGATTTGGAGGTTGCGTTTCCTTCTCTTCCATACTTACATCAGAAACATCTATTTTTTCGCTTGTTTGAAGTGAAGGTATTTTGGTCTCTTTGAACTTGTAATAGGGATAATACTTCCTCCAACCATCTTTCACCAGTTCAGTTCCGCTTGATTTGAATTTTTCATCTTTTATATCGAATTCCGCCTTTCTTAAACGTTTAACCCCGTAGGGAGCTAAAGTCGCTAAGAAACGACGTAAAATAAGCTCATAGACTTTCCATCTGTTACCGCTTAGATCGTTCTTCGTTGCGGGCTTGATCGGATAGATAGGCGGATGATCTGTACTTTCTTTCTTTCCTTTGGTAGGCCATATCTTATCTTGTGATAAGACTTCTTCTACTTCCTTTTTTAATTCGGAAGGTCTCAATTTCTTCAGATGGTTCTGAAGGTGAAGACTATCTGGATACACAGTATTCTCTGTTCTAGGATAGGATATCCATCCTGCGGTGTACAGATCTTCGGCGATATTCATCGCTTGGGAAGGACTCATATTCAACTTGTTCGCGTCTGATAGAAATTTTGTAGTATTGAAAGGAGTGGGAGGCCAATCCTTTTTTGTTTCCTCTTCGAAAGAGAGCGTAGTTGCTTTATCGGCCATCTCAACTTTCTTGTAAACTTTATCTGCTTTCTCTTTGTTCCAGATCTTACTTTCCTCGTAATTCGCTTCGAATTCGAAATCTTTTTCGAGAAAGGCAGTTATCTGCCAATAAGGTTCTGGATCGAATTCTTCTATCTCAAGGTCTCTATCTACGACGATAGCTAAGGTAGGACTTTGAACCCTTCCTACAGAAAGATAATCTTTGCCATATTGGCTAGAAGCCTTCGAAAGGAAGCGAGTAAGGACCGCTCCCCAGGCAAGGTCGATAACCTGTCTAGTGGCTGCGGACTCCGCTAGATTAACATCTACATCTTTTAGGTCAGAAAAAGCCTCTTCGAGTTCACTTTTCGATATAGAGCTGAAACGTGCTCTTTTTACCGGAATACCACCAAGTTCTTTTTTGACCAATCTTACAGCTTCTAGCCCGATAAGCTCACCTTCCCTATCATAGTCAGTAGCGACTATTATACGGTCGGCATTTTTACCACTTTTCTGTAGAAGGTTAACTATCCTTTTGGCCGTGATCTTCTTTTCTGGCTCGACCCAGATAAGTTCTTCTTCATCGACTCTACTCCAACTATTGTATTTCTTAGGATAATCATATTCTACGATATGCCCTCGGAGAGGTACTGATATGAAATTCTCTCCGTCTCTTTTGAATTCAAAATACGGATAATCGTAGTAAGATTTCTGAGTTTGATCTCCTCCGGAAAGAAGCTGGGATATCCGGGCTGCGGCACTTTTCTTCTCACAGATCACTAGCGTCGTCATCAAAACTGACCTACTCAAGGTAGGTTATTTAATTCTTCTGATGCATTTTTCTTCTAGTTGAAGAACATGAATCGAAACCACATTCAAGACACACTCCACATCCCTCTGATGGACGATAATTTTCTGATCCGCAACTGGGACAGCTATCTCTCATATCCTCAAATTTAGCTACAAGGTTAAAAATGTGAAAGGAGGGGGTCACTGAAAGTGCTCACTTCGCTGTAATTTCTTCGACAATGACTTCTTTTTTATCTTCATCTATTTCGATATCGATTTCACCAGCGCCTTTTTGGGAAATGCAGTAGCCTTTTTTGAATTCATTAAATGTCAATTTTTGGTTAGCGTACGGAGGGAAAAGAGAGGATTTTAAAGCAGCTTCGACACCATGAGGCATGCCGTCGGAACCGAAGATAAGATCTTCTCCAGGAACAAATCCTACTTCATCTATAAGCATTCTGAATGGATTGTTCATTTTCAAATACTTTTCAGATAACCTATCGCTGTAATGATCGGAATCAAGGCTGAAATTCGGCTGCATGCTCAAAGTCATTCCGATAGATTTAGCTTTTTCAGCTATATTCTTATCTATGAATTGTGCATGTTCTATCCTCATCTCAGGTAAGTCGATATCTTGAAGACTAGATATTGTGTCCACTACGGTCTCCGTAGCTCTGTTACCTATCGCATGGATCGAGACCATGTTTTTATCTATTTTGTGCAGCAATTCAGAGAGGCTTTTTTTATTGTGGAGAAGTACACCTTGATTTCCTTCCGGATAATTTTCTTTTATAGCGGCTGTTTTTGGGCCTAGAGCACCGTCGGTAAAAATCTTGATACCTTTGATTTCTTTTTTCGCCTTGTCACTCATATTCTCATAAGTCGGAAGGTCTGTCCATAGTTTTGTTCTTTCGTTATACCCGGATTTCTTGAAGGTTTCTACTGCTCCTTCGTTTGGTACTAACATATCTTCTGTTTTCCATATCCCCTGCTCTAGAAAAAAATCATAGAGAGAATCGAGTTTTTTCGGATTCAAACCTTCGATTTGAATAAGGAATTTCATTATCTTCGGTAGATTATGTTCCATCCAACTTGGGTCTTTCATTTTTTCAAGGATTTCGTAATTTTCATAGTTTTCTTTCACCATCTCCTCAGCTTTACTGTTGGATAAAAAGCCGTGAAAGGAAAGGTTGCAGATGATGACAGGTGGCAATTTTTTTAGGTCCTTTTCATCGAAGTTAAAATAGGAATTATTCCATCCTAGGACTACATTTAATTCTTCTATGTTCGTATTTTCTTCTATTACTGTGATGGCCTCATCTTTTTCTTTTACTTCAGATAGGTCGGCGGAGTGAAAAAATGCCGCGTACTGGCTAGGATGATTGTGGTGATCATACAGTAAAGGGATCGTTTCTTTTCTTGACATATTTCGGTAGAAGTATGGAATGGTTATTTTAACTTTGTTTGTAAGAACCAATTCTCTAAAAAAAGATTTATAACTCCTATTTCATTTGCATGGCCGTGAAAACATGGGAGAAAAATATCC
>CAZRWG010000099.1:0-5271 GCA_964603805.1 uncultured Thermoplasmata archaeon | reverse complement strand
CAGACCGCAGCAGCTCAGTACTTCATAGATAATAAAATGTATGCAACGATCGCTGAAGCTCAGCCACCGATGTTCAGTAGACTGGTCCTCGCTGGCGGACTAGCAACCTTTTTCCTATCTTGGGTAGGAGTGGCTTTAGCAGCATGGCATCTGCGAGTTGATTGGTCGCGTTCATTCATATTTATTTTAGTTTGGACAGCTTTTGCAATCTACATGGCTACTACTGCTGTTAGGTTCATATTCAATGCTGCACCTGCCTTTGCACTCACTGCAGGATGGGTTTTAGCGCTTGCGTTCGATAAAACGGAATTCGTTGAGATTGGCAGATATTTTAAAAGACATAGAGGAAATTTTATCGGGAAAATAAAGGAAGGGGTTCAGATAAAACACGTATTAGTAACTCTGCTAGTTGTATTTGTACTTCTTACACCAAATGCTTTATACGCTGTAGATGCGGGTATTCCTTACGAGGAAAAGCAAAGGTACGAGGAACAGATTTTTGAAGGTCTTCCGAGCTTTTTGCGTCCTCCAGATCATAATCCTGAGGAGGACGGTTTTCATTACCTTGGTGGTTTTGGATATACTCTAGATAAACCGACTGAGCACTGGCCAACGGCCTGGGAAGATTTAAGGCAGAAAAATGAGGATATACCTCCTGAAAAAAGGCCGGCATTTTTGAGCTGGTGGGATTACGGCTTCGAAGCAATAAATCTTGGACAACATCCTACAGTAGCGGATAACTTCCAGCACGCCTATAGGTTTGCGGGGAACTTCTTAATGGCTCAGAACGAGTCGGAAATGATAGCATTACTTATAGGAAGACAGCTTCAACATCCATACGAACAAGAAGGTGGTTTTGAAGGTAGAGTCGAAGAGATATTGGTAGAACATATCGGAGAAGAAAAAACGGAAAAACTAGAGGATATTTACAGGAATCCAGGTTCTTATCGCAATGAAGTTCTTTCTAATCCCGAACGATACCATCCAAGGGCAGACGATATCGACAGTGGAAATCTCCGTTGGGCTATGGTCATGGGTACATTATCTTATGAAGATTTAGATACATTGTCTTCACTTTACAGGAGTATAAGTTTTGATTCGGGTTATGAAAGACTTGAAAACAGGATGGGATATTTTGCCGTGGACTCTAGATTGTTCCCGACTTCCGCCCAAGATACTGGCATCTTCCATGCACCCGCGTTCCTCTCAGGACATCGAGTTGAAGAAAATGGTAGAGCTAGAGTACCAATCGATTTCTACAGGATGGAATTAGTTGATGAACAGGGAAGGACATATGAGAGCCAAGAAGAAGTTCCACCCGATGCACGGATAGTAGATCAACAGATAGAATTCCAAGAGATGTTCTATAATTCCGCTTTATATAGGATATTTGCGGGCTACGGTCTTGAAGAGGTGGATGAAAGAGATGGCATTCCAGGTATCCATGATGACCAGGCTCAACCTATGCCGGGATGGAATCTTACTCACTTTAATGAAATTCATAGGACTGCTTACTACAATCCTTATCCTAGAGATGAAGTACAGAACCATACTGATGCTTGGAGAGCGATGCCCTATGAGGAAGCTATTGAATATAGGGATGATGAGAATGTAACGGTCGATCTGAGCCCTCGTTCTTATATGGGACAAGGCGTTGTCTTTTTGAGATATTATGATGGGGCTATATTAGAAGGGCAAGTTAGAACTGAAGATGGAGATCCGATACCGAATGCTAAAGTCACCGTGTTGGATACATCCGCGGAACGTTCCACTCCTCAACATACTTCCCGGACCGATGAAGAGGGAAGGTATAGGGCGATACTCCCAGAAGGAAACATCACTGTGATGGTTTCTACTGGCGGTGGTGGAGAAAGGCAAATTCAGCAGGAACAAATCGTGTTAGAAGCAGAGCAATTTGAAATTACTGAAGAACAGGCTATGAGAAAAGAGATAGATAGGTCTGGTGACGGAAGACCGGACTATAAACTTGAAAATGATTTCGAAGTGAATTCAGGCCGGGTTTCCGGTAGAGTCTTCTTGGATAGAGATGGTGATGGAGTATTTGATGAACAGAACGACACTTTAGTTTCTTCAGTTGGCGAGGTAAGAATGGAAAACGAACATTCAGATTTGCTGTATACTATAGATATACAAGAAGGAAATTATGAACGTGAGGGCATTATTCCTGGTAAATATACGATCAACACGACAATCCCTGGAGGCGAGACCTTTGAAGGTGTAGAAGTAGAGCCTGGACAGGAAACCACTAGAGATATCCCGGTTTCTACTGGGAATCTAACCGGAGGGATCTCATATGATATCGAAGATCTCGAAGAAGAAACTATAACTCTTTCCCTGAGAGGTACTGATAGAACTAAAGAACTAGTCCTAGGAGAAACAGCAAACTTTGAATTTGAGAATCTCCCTTCAGGAGAATACACTCTAGAGATAGAAGAAGAAGGATATACCTTCCGAGAGGGACCACAAGAGATAGAAATAGAAGAGGGCGAATCAAAAGAGAGTTACGTGACAGTAGTTCGCGCTAATAGAGTAGAAGGAGTGATAAGCCAAGATGGAGAGAGACTACCTAACCAGAGATTGAATATCTTTGCGAGGGATTACGATAGAGAGATTACGACGGATTCTGAAGGAGAATTCAGTATAAAGTTGCCGAAGGGACATTATAACCTACACGGAGTTAACCGACGAGGAAGCGAAACTACTGCATTTTTGGATGATTTATTAGTGGAAGATGACATCAAAAATTATGAAGGTAATTTCGTAAAAGCGCAAAAGTTGAGTGGAACCGCTGAATATGAAGGAGAAGGTCTCGATAGAGCAGAGATATTCGTGAAGGACGGTTTAGGATCTGAATATTATATGACGACCAATCAAGAAGGGAGATTCAAGGCTTATTTACCAGAGGGAAGCTATACCGTTTATGGATGGTATGACTTCCGTCCAGATGACGATCTCGATCTCGATTACAGTCTTTATTTCTGGAATGAAATTGATTTGAATAGAAATAGAGAAATCACTTTAGAAGGCTCGAGAGGATATGTTGTAGAGGGCAGAGTGGTTAGAGATACGTTGCCAGATGAGGGTATATTTGCCCATTTGGAAGTTGAATGTGGAAAAGGAATCTTACAAGCTACAACAACCATCTATGGAGAATATAGATTTTTACTTCCAGAAGGAGAATGTAGCTTCACGGTAAGAAGAGCGGGTTATCACGATTGGACAGATACAATTGATCCTTCAGAAGAAACTTTGGGTGATGAAGGTGAAATTTCAGTAAGGGCGAAAGACGTGACGGTAGAGGGTAGTGTTAATTTTGATGATCATCCTATCGATGAAATAGATGTGACGTTCAAACCTGTAGGAGGCGGAGCCGAAAGAAGGGAAGTGACGCTTTCCGAAAGTGATGATTATACCGTCGAACTTCAGCCTGGATATTACGATATATACGCAGACCATTTAATTGGTGAAGGCGAGGCAAAATACAACATTTCAGATACTCTTAACATTGAATTAGTTGACGAGATCATAGAGAAAAACCTTGAGATTGTTTACAAAGTAAGAATTGAGGGGGAAATAAGACCGTACGGAGATGAGGACCCTAGTGCAGATGTATCTTTCCAGGGCCCCGAAAATAAAACGCTCTCATTAAGCGGGTCTTATGAGATTTATCTTCCAGAAGGTGATTATGCGATCCGAGCCATTCATCCAAAAGGAATTTCAGCCACCCAGATGAGCCTCAATGTAGATGGGCCTACAGAAGGTGTTATATTCGAATTGGGACCAACTATTCTAATTGATTCTCATCTTGATGGGCCTCCAGGCGAGAAGATAGAAGTTAACTTCAGAAATACAGAATCTGGTTATATTATAGAGACAATGACAGATTTTGAAGGATTCTTGGATCTTAATATTTCATACGGCGAATATGATATAACAGTAAATCATAAAACTGAAGAGGAGATAGATGGAAAGGTAAGAGATGTTCTCTATCATCTAGATATGACTACTGATATTCCTCCAGTTCCTGATTTAGATCTAGAGAGAAAAATATTGAATTCTACTTTGACAGGACAAGTGACTCTCGATGGAGAACCACTTGGAGGGCTTACATTAGAGATACCAGGTACAGAATATGATGAGATTGTTACTGATGACTATGGAAAGTTTGAGATTGAAGAACTTGTCCATGGGGATTATACGCTTTACACTGAATACAGAAGTTCGAGGCACACCTATAGCTACTTTGACGCTTTTGAAATGCCTGCCAATGATCATGAAATAGATATTGTATTGGAGGAAGCTGTAGTGTTTTCAGGCGAGATTTACTTGGAAGACGAAAATGTAAATACGGAGTTGGAATTAAGAAGAGGCGAAGCCTTTAATACCTTCCAGACTGAGGAAGACGGCTCCTTCAGTATTGTCTTACCTAGCGATACCTACTCGATAGAGATAGAAGCTTCTAAAGATGAGGATCATAGAACTACAATATATAGGTACGAGGAGGAGTTGTATGTTCCAACTCGAGACATCCATAGAAGAATAGATCTCAGGATGGTCGAGGAATACAGTATGGAAATAAGTGGTTTGGAGAGTAAAACAGCGTCTCAAGGAGAGACCTTACAATACACTGCTCAGATTAAAAATACAGGTAATATGCCTGATGAGTACGAATTTTTAGCCGATGTCGAGGATTGGGAGGTAACATTCAATCCGGAGACTACTTCTAGAATCTCTCCAGGGGAAACACGTGAGATTATTATAGAAGTTAAGGTGTCAGAAGATGCAACAGTTGGAGAATCGATCAGTTTCACAGTCAATTCCCTCGATTCTGATGAGAGTTTAGAAGAGAATATCCCTATCGAGATAAGACAAAAATATGGTGTTGAAATATCCGAAGAGATCAAAAATAGGAGATATAAGAGCGGTGAATTAACTTACACTGTAGAATTACAGAATACAGGAAATGGCCCTGATGTTTACACTGTCGAGGCGAGTACTCCAACTCACGGTTGGGATGTTAATGTTACCGAGCAGACTGAGGAGATAGGTCCGCAGGAAACGGACGCTATTGAAGTTAGCTTCATATCTACATCGGCTAATCCACAAGAACAAATCGAGTTAGAATTGATAGTACGCTCTGAAGGCGATGAGAGTGTTCAGGAATCTCAGACCCTAGTTACTTCACTACCGGAAATTACAGCTTATAGGGATATGATTGAATTTGAAGGAGACGAATTTATCTTAGAAACG
>CAZRWG010000098.1:0-5345 GCA_964603805.1 uncultured Thermoplasmata archaeon | reverse complement strand
AATGTCAATTTCCAACATCCTTAGAACTTCATCTATTTTATTTTGATCGCCTTTGATCATTCAGGCTATCAGTGCCTCACATCCTAGATATCTTTACTGAAGAACTAGAATGATTCACAGACAATACACTCCCGAGAAGATATACCAATGTTTAAATATTTCTTCTAAATTATTATAGTTGCGAAGAATGCTTTAGTTTGAAAGGAGGAAAGTGATGAATGGAGATATAAAGAGGAAGGTGAACCTACTAGGTGAACCCGGTGTTGGCAAGACCTCTTTGATCCTACGCTTCGTTAAGCATGTTTACGGAGATGAATATCTTAAGACCATCGGTACCAATGTATACTCGAAGGAAGTTCCCGTAGTCGACTCAGAAATGAAGCTAGTCATCCATGATATAATGGGTGAATCCGGTTTTGAAAGCGTTCGGGAGATAGCCTTTGAACAGTCAACGGGGGCTATAGCAGTTGCAGATATAACCAGAGAAGAAACCTTGTACAAACTGATCGATGACTGGCTACCCAAGTATAGAAAATCGGCCTTTGAAGATGCACCTATTATCCTAGCAATAAACAAAACAGATCTAGAAGAACAACAAGAGATAACCAGAGATGAAGTTGAAGACGATGTTCTTCATCATTTTGACGGCGTTTTTTACACCTCTGCCAAAGCTGGAGAAAATGTTGAGGATATGTTCAAAGAGCTCGGGTTCAAAACCATGTATCTTCAGTGTCCTCTTAAGAGTTATGAAGAAAATATAGTAGCGATGCATAAGTTTATAGATACGCCCAAAAAACTTTTGTCGGACCTTATCGCCTATGGTTCGCAGTTCGGAGATATGCCCTTCCTTACCTTAGACAAATTTCTTTATCAAAGTGGTATCGATAAGTTTACAATCGAAGAAGAGGTTGAGGAGGAGAAAGTTATAGAATTTGGTGATAAGATTATGGAGTGGTACGAAGAGAACGACTACTTTGAGTTTGCTTCTACAGTAGAGAAAATGATCGAGAAGTATAAGAGGGATTCGTGAACTTGAGAAATCATTTCTTTTATTATTAATTCATTAAGTTGTAAGGTTTTTAGAAGTAGTTTTACTTAAACGGTGCTTAGATTTTTTTTCAGAAGAATATCGAAGGTTCTTACAGGTCAGAAGTTTGAGATCATCAGTAAATGAGATATAACACTTATAGATTATTAACTAAATAGAGTAGAATGGATCACAGAGCAGCTATAGTGGTTTATCCACAGGTCGAAGAGTTAGATATGATCGGACCTTACGAAACTCTATCACATTCGGATTCAATAGAGATTGACCTTTTATCTAAGTCTCTAGAACCTGTTAGGGCTTACAATGGGCTCAGATTTTTACCCGATAAGACTCTTTCTGATACTGATGATTACGACATAGTGATCGTACCCGGCGGTGAGGGCAGGAAAAAGGCGATGCGAGATAAAGAGATCCTTAACTTCTTGGAAGAACAGGTAGAAAGCGTGAGCTATCTTTGTTCGGTGTGTACAGGAGTTTTTTTGTTAGCCGAGACCGGTATGCTAGAAGGTCTTAAAGCTACAACGCATCATTCAGCTTTAGATGAACTTCGAAGTTCTTATCCCGAAATTGATGTTTTGGAAGAAAGGGTCGTAAAAAACGATACTGAACCTAAAATTTGGTGTGCTGCAGGCATATCTTCGGGTATCGATATTTCTTTAGAACTTTTGAAGGAACTATTTGGTGAAGAGATGGCAAAAAAGGCCGCTGATAGGATGGAATATGAATACTATCGAATCTCGTAATCAAACCTTTTGGAATCAAATAGGAAAGGAATAGACAATAACCTCGATTTTAGAGAAACTTGATCGATTTAAGTCATCTCAATAGGAGAAATACCTGCTTTTAAAAACCAAACCATAACACTTTTATATTTTTGTTAACTATAACTTAACGGATCGTTAACCTAACCTTAACTTAAGGTGAAAAAGATGGATAAAAAGATGATATTAGTTGGTATAGCGACCCTGATGCTTGTCTCCATAGCATTCACGGGCTGTGTTGAATTGGAAGACGACGATCATGATCTTGTCGTAGCGGTTACAATACCGCCGCAAGAGGAATGGGTAAATGAGATAGGCGGGGATAACATAGAAGTTGTAGTCATGGTACCTCCTGGAGAGGATCCGCACACCTACGAACCCGATCCTGGATTGATGGAAGACCTGAGTAGAGCTGACATATACTTCAAGCTTGGTTCTGGAATGGAATTCGAAGAGCGGTATATGGACAATATGAAGGACCAGAACCCGGACATGGAGATCGTCGATGCTAGCGAGACTATAACTCTGAGACATTTTGGTGAAGACCACGAACATGAGATCGGAGAGTTCGAGATCATTGATAGAAGTATTGAAGAAGTTACCGCGTATGTACATGCCGACCATTGGCACGGAAGTCTACCGGAAGTTCCACTCGATGACTATATATCCTTAGGAGCTAACATCGAAGATGCAGAGGGCAATGAGATAGAACTGAGCGGAGAATACGAGTTGGGAGTAGATTTAGCTGAAAACTCGGAAGAAGGAATAGTCAGCTTCGATGAACACGGAGATCATGTTCACATAAAAGGTGAAGAGAAAGGAAGTACACAGATTGTTTTCCAGCTTTGGCATCACGATCACATAGAATATGAAACTCCATCCATAAATGTATTCGTTGGTGAAGAAGATCAGAACACTTCGACTAGTGACTTTTCCTTAGCTGATCACGACCACGATCAAGGAGCGGATCCTCATACCTGGTTGTCTCTCAGCAAAGCTGAAAAGATGATAGAACATCTAGTCCCAAAGATCATAGAAGCCGACCCAGACAACGAAGATTTGTACAGCGAAAATGCTGATGAATATATCAATGAACTTCAAGACCTACATCAAGAAATCAGTGAAAAGATGGAACCTTACCATGGAGAGAAATTTTTGATCTACCATCCATCTATGGGTTACTTCGCTGACGACTACGGCCTAGAACAGCTTGCAGTCGAGATCGATGGAGAAGATCCTGGTCCCGGACAGATCGCTGGAATAATAGATATAGCTAAAGAAGAAAATATCAAAGTCGTTTTTGTTTCGCCTCAGTTCGACGATGATGCAGCAAAAACCATAGCAGAGGAGATAGACGGAGAAGTCGAGTCTCTAAATCCGCTAGCTGAAGACTATCTAGATAATATAGAAAATATAGCTCAAACTCTAATAGACTCGTTTGATGAAAAAGACCACGATCATGAAGATGAGATCGGCGAATTCAAGATAATAGATAGGAGTACAGGAAATGTTACCGCCTATGTCCATGACGACCACTGGCACGGCGAGCTTCCAGAGGTACATGAAGGGAAACACATCTCTTTAGGTGCATACATCGAAGACGGCCATGGTGACGAGATTGAATTGGGAGAAGAGTATCAGCTTGGAGTGAGCTTAGCTGAAGGTGCAGATGACATAGTGAGTTTCGACGAACACGGTGACCACGTACACATAGAAGGTGAAGAAGAGGGCAGTACAGAGATCGTTTTCCAATTGATCCACCATGATCACATAGATTACGAAACTCCGCCTATAGAGGTCGAAGTCAAATAATGTAGTCGAGTGAGAAAAAAGAAAAATGATATATGATTCAAAACAATAATCTCTCCGATCAAGTGAGAAACGCACTAGAGATCGAAGATCTTTCACTTACCCTAGGTGAGACAGAAGTCCTTAAAGATGTAGACTTAAGACTATCAAAAGGTGATTTTCTAGGGATAGTCGGACCTAACGGAGGGGGTAAGACTACACTTTTGAAAGTCCTCCTCGGCCTAGAAGACCCTGATAGAGGCGAAGTAAAAATCTTCGGCAAAGAACCGAAAAGAGCGAGAGATAGAGTCAGCTATGTTCCTCAGCATACGGATTTCGATTCTCAATTTCCCATCAACGTATGGAACGTGGTACTCATGGGAAGAGTCGGAAAACTAGGATTACGACCTCTATTCTCTGATGAAGACAAAAAGGTAGCCCAAAAAGCGCTCGAAAAGGTAGAGATGGAAGATTACAAGGAAAGACAGATATCGGAACTCTCCGGAGGCGAACAGCAGCGGGTCCTTTTAGCTAGAGCTCTTACTATACAACCTGATATGTTGTTACTTGATGAGCCGACTGCTAGCGTAGACGAGCGGATCAAGACAAACATCTATAAATTGTTGAAGAAATTAAATCAGGAAGAAGACACTACGGTAATACTCGTCTCCCACGACGTGGGTTTTATTTCCTCCTATGTTCAAAAACTTGCCTGTCTGAATAGAGAGCTAATATACCATGGAGATTCAGAACTCACACATGAGATGATCGAAGAATCCTATGGATGTGAGATGGACGTCATCTCTCATCATCATACCGACATGGAGAGGAGTGATTAAAATATGCTTGAGAGTATCGTTGAGTTCTTTTACGGTTTCTTACAGATGTTTCAATATCCCTTTTGGAGAAGAGCTATTTACACAGGCTTGTTAGCTTCTGTTTTATTCGGGATCATCGGAACCTATGTTGTTATCAAAAGGATCGTCTTCATAAGTGACGGGATCGCCCACTCGTCTTTTGGAGGGATCGGTCTTGCATTTTTCGTCAGTGCATACTTTTTCTCACTTGATCCTCTGCTTGGAGCAGCTATTTTCGCATTACTTTCTGCTGTAGGCATAGGTTTAATGAGTAAAGAAAAGGTTCAGAGGGAAGACACCGCTATCGGCATCATATGGGTTATCGGTATGGCTATAGGAGCACTTTTCTACCGGATGACTCCAGGGTACAAACCGTCGATGGAGAGCTTCTTGTTCGGTAATATATACATGATTAGACGCACCGACGTATACTTGCTTTTGATACTGGTTATCGGAGTTTTGATAACTGTTATGCTGTTCTACTACGAATTACAGGCTGTGAGTTTTGACGATGAATTCGCAAAGGTATCGGGACTAAACACAGACGCTATATACATCTTCCTGCTTATACTAGTGGCGCTGTCGGTCGTTTTTCTTTTGAGATTTGTAGGTATAATTCTGGTTATTGCGATGTTAACTATACCTGCATCCATAGCAAGCGGTAAGAGTAGCGATATCAAAAGGATCATGGTTCTAGCATGTTTCCTTTCCCTTATTTTCGTATTGGGTGGTCTGTTCCTCTCTTACGCTTTCAACACGCCAGCGGGTCCTAGTATAACCATCTTTGCAGGAGTCGTCTTCATGATAGATATGGTGGCGAAAAAACTTGAATCCACAAAAAGGATTAAATCTTTACAATCCTAGACTATAGTAGGCTGAATAATAACCTAT
>CAZRWG010000097.1:0-5348 GCA_964603805.1 uncultured Thermoplasmata archaeon | reverse complement strand
TTAAATTGGATGGAAAAGAAAGGATCAAAGAGTTCAGTTTAGAAGAGAAAGAGAACGGCGGTATCAGCTTACCAGTTAAATTAGACTTCGAAGATGAAAATGTTGAGCTGATCGAGCTTACTCCTTCTATAGAAAAAGAACCTAAGTTATTTCCGATGAAGACTTATAAACATCCTCTCGTGAATGATATCGACGATTTACTCGGCTTTGCTGAGAAAAAAGATGAAGTCTATCTCGTCAATAACGTATTGAAGGTCAAGGCGGAGTTGGAAGGAGGCTCCGTAACAGTAAGTGAAAGATTTAGAGATTCTGAACTCCCTTTTGAGTTGAACCAACAAGTCGGTCCTCCTTTTGGCCAAACTCAGGACAGGACTCTTCGATATGATCACGAAGTGGTTAAGGATAAAATGGGACTTCATCTGATCCTTCAGGCAGAAAGTATCCATAAGCCTGGTGTAGTCATAAAAAAACATGTGAGGATCAAAAAACACTCCTCTGAAGTCGAATTTTGGTCCGAACTGGAGAACGTAAGTGAGAGCTCCATAAAAGTGGCCTCCGAAACGAATACTAGGAGGTGGGAAGTTGAAATGGAACCCTACCAGAGTAAGGCAAAAATATACACGCCGCTCGGTGACGAGGTGATAGAAAGCGATCCGGTGACGGATATGTTATCTGGAACATTGATACCTACAGACCCTGAGAAATGGAAAGAGACCTGGACCGCTTATGAAGATATAGCTGACGGAGCTGTATCCGGTCTGATGTGGAACAACAAGAACATAAAAAAGGTACAATTAGTGACAGGTCTTCTTAACGAATTGAAAAGTATAACTAAAAAACTTGAACCAGGTGAAAGTTTCAAAAGTACTCATCTTTGGATATCTGTTAAAAAATCATCTTTAACTTCTTTTAGAGATACCTGGAATCGTTTAGTAGGTAAGAATGAATTACATCCGAATGAACGTGTATACGGCAAAAGACCTAGGAAACATATCGAAGCTAGATTAGATCATAATATATTGAGAACTGGTAAGGAGTTAAAAAGAAAGATAATCATCGATAAGGCAGTAGATTACCCCATGCCCGGTGAATATTCCATAAAGTTTCCTGAATACATGGAAGGTTCTTTCAGTAATGGTAAAGATAAAATAGAGATCTCGAAAGAAGAGGATGAAAAGGAACTCCAATTACCCATCGATGTAGAGGTGATTGAAGAAAAGCCGTACTTTGTTGATGATCTTCTTATCCATTTCAGCGGTGAGAGAGAATTAGATTTCGAGCTACCAGTGATAATGATGAGTGATGATGAAGTAAAGGTCGAAGATGATACTCTTGAAGGAGAGAGAGTGCTGCACGTGGATAACGGAGAGATCCATTTCGACGTATTGGACAGATTTGGAGGAAACTTGATAAAACTCGAGGACTCTGAAGGGAATACTTATCTCGATGACAGATTTCCTGAGCCGGGACCAAAAAGTTACTTCGAAAATCATATCGGTGGTGTAGAGCCTAGATTGATCACACCGAAAGAGATAGAGTCCTTTTATGAGATAGAAGAGGTGTCTTCCGAAAAAGTCAGTGATGGGATTTGGAAAGGTGTAAAAGTAGATTTCAACATGGAAAAACTCGATTCTCTAAGAGATCAAAATTTCTCGATAAAATATTTGACTCTGCCCGGAACGAAACTGATAAAGATTGTATTGGTGCATGATAATCCCAAGGTCAAAGAGGTGAATTGGGTCACTGAATTCTTCATAGATGTTTTACTTGGAAATTCTCTTAAAGGTACCACAGTCGTGTGTCCTGGAAAGTACGAAGATTGGAAAAGAAACTACGCATCTCAAAATTTCATGCCCCCGATCAATATCGAAAGGCCTTGGTTCTACTTCAGAAAAGAGAAACTTTCCATAGGTGGGTTTGTCGTAGAAGATTCTCTAGCCTATTCTACCGTATTATGTAATGAAGAGATCAACATGGCTTTCCTGATCGCTAATATGATAAGTCGACCTTTTGATAAAGAAGAGATCGAACTAGGGATCATGTTGAATGCTTCCAAAGATGAGATAAAAATGGCTAGAAGGGCACTGAGATGAAAATTCAGTCGTTAGTATTGCATGATCAGATCTCACTAAAATAGTCCGTAGAGCAGTATCATCATAATTTTTGCGTTCTGTTTAGTGAGAGTCGGTAGCTATGGGATCTTGGTTACCGCCATAGCTAGCATAATTATGCCTAATAATATTATAATAACACCGTACCAAAAATATGGTCTTATATCTTCGCTCAGATCCGCAATGCCTCTACTTGGGTCACTACCTTCCTCTCCGGCGGGTTCGGTATAGAACATTGCTACAGTGCCAGCAATTAACAATATCAATCCAAGGGCCATAACAATTATCTTTTTATCCATAGATAAAATCAGTATCGTAAATTAATATAAAGTTTCCGAATACACAAAAAATACTTAAATATAGTAATATTTCGAATTTTTATACTCATGACCAAAGAACTGCATATCAGAGAATTCAGAGATTCCGATTATTCCCATATCGTTAGTTTAGAGGAAGCGGTCTATCCTGATAAGAAACATTCTGAAGAATCTTTCAGATTTAGAGATAAGAATAAAGCTGATAAATGTAAACACCAGAGGTTCATCGCTGACTTGAACGGTCAAGTCATCGGACATGGTTTCTACACTCAGTGGGAAGGAAGTTACAGTCCCAGAAAGTTCTTCATCTACGCTCTCATACATCCAGATTACCAGTGCAAAGGATACGGTAAACTGTTCTATCAACATCTTTTAGACGAGCTCGATAAATTTGATCATGTAAAACTAGAAGCCCATGCTAGAGAAGATAAGAAGAGAGCCATGCGATTCATCGAAGAAAGAGGGTTTGAAGAGACTATGAGGATGTGGGAAGCCGAGTTGGTAGTGGATGAATTCGATTTCAACGACTACCAAGATTTAGAAGACAAGCTAGAAAAAGAAGGTATAGTGTTGAAACCACTAAAAGAAATCGAATACGATGAAGAAAATAAGAGAAAATTGTACGAACTGCGTGAAGATGTGATGGAAGAGGTCCCACTTCCTGATGGATATACTGGAACGGATTACGAAAGATTTGTGGAGACTCTATTTAACAATCCGAATTTTTTTCCTGAAGGTTATATTTTGGCGATCAAAGACGACAAATTCATAGGTATGAGCAGTCACTGGTTAAAGGAAAAAGAGAACTCCCTCTTTACAGGCTTGACTGGTGTTAGAATAGAATATAGAGGTAAGGGGATAGCTACAGCTATGAAAGTAAAAGCACTCAAGGTTGCTAAAGAGCAAGGGATCGAAAAGATAAAGACTATGAACGAAACTAGAAACGAAGACATCCTTCACATAAATGATAAGATGGGATTTGACAAGAAGCCTGCTTGGGTTGATTTTGAGAAAGAGATAAGATAGGGAAATCGTTCTTATTTCATCTACACTTATTAAGCACCGTTGTTTATCACGAAATATGCGAAGCACTAAGCTAGAAGATTTAGAAGTGATATTCTTCGATCTAGACGACACTCTCTTTGATCAACAGATGGCACATCAGAAGGCTCTGTACCAAATGAAGGATAGATACGAGGCCTTCGAAGGAGTGAATGTAGAAAAGATGATAAAGGCATTTGAAGAGTCTGACATCGAGGCTATCGATGAGTTTAGAAATGGCGTAGCCATGGATGAATTACGATGGAATAGGAGCGAAAAGTTTCTAAAAAAGATCGGTGTGAACAAGGATTTTACTGAAAAATTCCACGAAGAATTCTATCGTCTGTATCCTTCCATCCCTGTTGAGATAGAAGGAGCTAGAGAAGTAGTCGACTATTTGAACACCAAATACAAATTGGGCATAATAACCAACAGTACCGAGAAAATTCAGATGAAGAAACTACAGGCGTTGGAAATTACCGAATATTTTGATGAATTCTTTTTTTCGGAAGAAGTAGGTTCTAGAAAGCCAGACAAGGAGATATTCCTATACGCTTTAGATGAAGTCGATAAGAGTAGTGAACGCTGTCTATTTGTGGGAAATTCCTTAAGAAGCGATATAAAAGGTGCAAAAAAGGTTGGAATGAGGACCTGCTGGCTGAACAGAGACGGCAAACACAAAGAAGAGTGTCAAGAACCCGATCTAGAGATAAGTGAATTATGCGAACTTTTAGAAATTTTGTGATAATTAGACAAATTTTCATCCTGTCTCTATAAGAGTTAAAGATCTTTATTTTTAAGACAAAAAAGCTATTAATTCGAGAATAGTTTATCTAGTAAGGGAGATTTAAGATGGGAAGTGAATCAAAAAAACGTGTGTCCGTTTCCGACTTAGATGAGATCTTGCGAGTATTGAAGGAAAAAAAGAGTGATCTTCAAATCAATAAAAAGCATAATTCGATTTTAATAGAAAAGGGATCTAAGAATTTCGAAGTCCATAAAGACGGGACCGTTAAAGGCTCTATGCCTCTACACAGCTTTCATACCCATAGTGCTAAAAGCCTAGATATCGATGAAGAAGAAATCGAAGTTCATTATAACGGTGGGACCTATGTCTTCAAGATATAGTGGACAAAAAGGAAGTGATCTGAGAGAAGATCTACAAGATTCATCTCAATCAACGGATCAATCAACATCAAGAGATTCTTCAAGATCTTTGATTGATTTTTGATGATATCCTAACTCACTTATCTCAATTTCGATAGCGTCTTCAGGACAGAGTTCAACACATCGTCCGCAACCCCTACACTCCTTGTTTATCGTAGCTCTCCCCTCTATTATCTGTATAGCATCTACAAAACATACTTTAGTACATTCACCGCATCCAATACAACTTTCGCTAACTTTTATCTCGATGCCAGGCAGCTTTTTGATCTTGCCACCTATATCGGGAGCTAAGTCGGGAAGCATCTTCCAAAGACAGCAGCACGGACAGCAGTTACAGATGGTCATCAATTTTTTACCTGGTCTCACATCTAACCAAACTGGATCCAACTTATTCCTGCCGATCAAATGGACAAGGCCGGCTTCTCTACACTTCTCGACATGCTCTAAAGCTTCTTCTTTAGAAACGGTTCTACCAAATTTTGGATCGATATCTTTAGCCGCTTCTCCTAAAAACAGACATCCTAATTCAGCGGGATAATCTTCACATCTATCAGACTTCCTACATATACAAAAATCCATTATCCAGTGATGATTTGCTTCTTCGATAAAATGGTCTACGATCTTTGAGGGTAAAACGTAATTATCTGGCATTTCTAATGACGTGTTCATCTCGATAACACTGTCTTTAGCAAGATAGAACATGTTATCTTTT
>CAZRWG010000096.1:0-5349 GCA_964603805.1 uncultured Thermoplasmata archaeon | reverse complement strand
AGATACGAGGAAGAAAATAGAAAAGTCCTTCAAAATGCTTATTCGTCATTAAAACTAGGAGGGAAATTCCTTTTAGATGTAATGGGAAAGGAGGTATTGGATGGTGTATACACGGAGAGTGACAAATGGAGGCTAGATGACGGCTATTTTTTGGAAAAGAGAAAGATAAGAGATGACCTAGATATGTTGGAGTCAGCGTGGAAATTAATCAAAGACGATGGTGAAGTTCACGAACATAAGTTCATGTACAAGCTATTTACCAAAGAAAAACTCGAGAATATGTTGAGAGATGTAGGTTTTGACTGGGTTGATATTTACGGAGACCTAGAATGCTTAAATTATGATGATGAAGCTAGCAGATTGATTGCTATCGCGGAAAAAAAGTAAGTCCTTAAGGACAAATATTATATCCCATATGCTTAGTTGAGCATTTTGAATGAAAGATCCTTACGGAAGAGAAATCACGAATCTTCGAATTTCGCTCACTCAAGAGTGTAACCTAAACTGCTTTTACTGTCATAATGAGGGTGAAAAACAAGTCAAAAGGGAGACGAGTTTGGGACTCGGAGAGATAAAAAGATTGGTGAAAACAGCCTCAAAGCTCAGCATTAGGAAGGTGAAATACTCTGGAGGCGAACCTCTAGTCCATCCTAAGATTAATGAAATCATATCATATTCTGCAGAACTCATGGAAGACGTGTCTATCACAACGAATGGTGTCTTACTTTTCGAAAAAGCTGCGGAATTAAAAGCGGCTGGTCTAGATAGAGTTAACGTGAGTCTAGATTTGATTGATCCGGAAATTTATGAGGAGATCACGGGAAAAGACAATATCGAAGATGTGAAAAGAGGCATAAAAAAAGCTAACCAAGTCGGTCTTTATCCGGTCAAGATAAATATGCTTTTGATGAAAGATTTAAATGATAACTCTGTAGAAGATATGATAGAATTTGCTGCAGATACTGGTTCAATACTTCAGATAATCGAGATGACTAGTAGTAGAGAGGGTATCTCTGATGACTTCTATCAGCGTCGTCATCTCTCTTTAGAAAAATTAGCGGAAGGCCTCGAAAAGAGAGCTGTGAAGAGTGAAACTAGAAAAATGCACGCAAGAAAAAAATATTTTCTAGAGGATCCCGAGGTCGAAGTGGAACTAGTTAGAACTATGCATAATTCTACATTCTGTAAGAACTGTACCAGGTTAAGAATAACTTCGAAAGCAGAACTGAAACCCTGCCTTTTGAGGACCGACAATCATGTTCCGGTTAGGGATATTTTGAGAAGCGGAGGAAACGTAAAAGATAAGTTTATCGAAGCTATAGATAGAAGAGAGCCTTATTGGTGTGAGTGAAATGGATGAAAAAAAGGCGATAGTAACGGAAGAAGATTTCGAACTCGATGAATTAAAGAATCGAGTATGCAGTCAGGAAGACGGCGCCGTGGTTGTTTTCAATGGTGTTGTGAGGTCTAAAAATAACGGGAAAAAAGTCGAGAAATTGGAATTACAAAGATATGAGGGAATGACTGAAAGCGAACTTGAAAAGGTAAAAGAAGAGGCCATAAACAACTTCAACATCACCGATTTGGTTCTGATCCATAGATATGGAGAACTGAACGTTGGAGATAATATTGTAGGAATAGTAGCTAGTGCTCCACACAGAGAAGAAGCATTCGAAGCCTGCAAATATTCTATAGATAGAATAAAAGAAAAGGTGCCTCTTTGGAAAAGAGAGACTACCAAAAGCGGAGATTCACAGTGGTTAGATAGAGAAAGTAAGGAAAAGAGGTGAATTAGATGGGGATGATTGACATAAGTGAAAAAAAAGAAGTTTCTCGATTAGCTAGGGCTAAAGGAGAACTTGAACTTACTGACGAAAGCATGAAAGCGGTGTTGGAAGGCAAAGTGGAAAAAGGAGATGTTTTTCAAGTAGCGGAGATTTCTGCTATTCAGGCAGTAAAAAAGACTCCTGATTCTATCCCGCATTGTCACCCGATACCCATTGATGGTATAGAGGTATCCTTTGAAACATATGAAAACATAATCGAGGTAGAATGTGAAGTCAAGGCTGTCTATAAAACAGGTGTGGAAATGGAGGCCCTTGCCGGTGTCAACGCAGCTCTATTAACTATCTGGGATATGGTGAAGTACCTGGAAAAAGATAAAGATGGTCAGTATCCAAAAACAAAGATAAAAAATATTTCTGTTTTGGAAAAAAAGAAGGTTGATATCGATGGGTCATAAAGAACACAAGCATAAAGCCCCGGATCATTTGAAATGCGGCGTTATAACTATTAGTGATACACGAGATGTAGATAGTGATGAATCCGGTAAGAAGATACGGGAGATGTTGATGGAAGAGGAACATGAGATTGTTGGATACGAAATCGTCAAAGATGAACCCGAGGAGATAAAGAATATTATTGAATCTATCGATGCCGAGGTTTATATACTGAATGGTGGAACTGGAATTAGCAAAAGGGACGTGACTTCTGATGTTCTTAAAGAGGTTATAGATAAAAGGCTTCCCGGATTTGGAGAGACTTTTAGAAGGCTTAGCTATAAAGAAATAGGATCTGCAGCTTTATTAAGTAGAGCTTTGGCAGGGATTTCTGATAAAAAAATCTATTTCGCTTTACCTGGCTCTACATCCGCCGTAGAACTTGCTATGAAAGAACTAATCTTACCTGAGATCGGACACATGGTTTACGAGGTGAACAAATGATGGATAAACAGCGTCCTTTTGGGGAATTGGTACCTTACGAAGAGGCTTTATCTACTCTTCTAAAAGAAGTAGAGCAGATAGATAGAAAAGAGACGGTATCTCTTGACGACGCCTTTGAGAGGGTGTTAGCAAGCGATGCCCAAAGTGATATGTTTGTTCCTCCTTTTGATAGGGCAGCTATGGACGGGTTTGCTGTAAAAGCTGAAGATACCTTCGAAGCGGATAAATTCGATCCGATCGAGTTGAAAACAGTAGGGAAACTCCATGCAGGGGAGTCACCCGAAAAAGAAATTAAAAAAGGAGAATGTATGCAGATAGCTACTGGTGCTCCAATGCCCGAGGGTGCTGATGCTGTAGTCAAAGTGGAAGTTACCGAAAAGGAGAACGATCTGGTGAGTGTATATCAGCCTGTACACCCCGGGGAGAACGTTTCACCTAAGGGTGAAGATATTGAGAAGGATGAAACTGTTCTTAAAAAGAATCTATTTCTTACTTCAGCGAGGATCGGTGCTCTAGCAGCCATGGGAAAAGAGAGAGTAGAAGTATATGAAAAGCCGAGGATTGGTATCATTCCCACTGGTGACGAAGTCGTCCCGATTGAGGGAGAATTAAAACCGGGTCAGATATATGACGTAAATTCTCACACCCTTACTGCCGTAGTAAGTAAAAACGGCTGCCTTCCTTTTAGTGGTGAAGTTGTTCACGATTCTATCGATGGCCTAAAAAAGGGTATCGAAAAGGAAATAAATAAAAGAGATATGGTACTTTTTTCTGGAGGAAGTTCTGTCGGAGATAAAGACGTTCTTATCGATGCATTGGATTCGATTGGAGAGGTCATCTTTCATGGAGTAAAACTCAAACCTGGAAAACCAACCTTGTTCGGAAAAGTTGAAGGAACCCCTGTTATTGGTATGCCCGGATATCCTACTTCGTGTTTAAATACGGCTCAACAACTGGTAAAACCCGCATTGAGGAAACTTTCGAGACTACCTGAAGCACCGGAAAGACGGACTAAGGCTGTTCTCCAAAAAAGGATAACATCCTCACTTGGGAGACAGCAGTACATGACCGTAAAACTCGAAAATGGGGATGCATATCCTGTTTACAAACAATCTGGAGCTATAACTAGTATGGCTCAAGCAGATGGTTATTTCGAGATCCCCGAAAATAAGGAACTTGTAGAAAAAGGAGAAAAGATATCCGTTATTTTGTTCTGAATTATTTTCAATCTACGATCTTAACATCTTCACCTCTATTTACGTCCTTTATTATTTGTTTTGCAACTCTAGTTCCTTTTCTAATCTTTATTGAGCCGTCTTGTCCTACCGTGACCGTAGAAAGGTATTCGGTCCCGGAAAACAAGTCTACTGTTTTTCCGATTCTTTCCCTACCGGCCTCGATGATAACTTTTTCTTCCCCGATTATAACGTCAACCCTTTCTCCACCGGTTTTGTCTTCTACAACTTTTTTCCGATCTGAACTTTCTTTCAAGGGCTGTACGTCTATCTTCAGATTCAAATGATTTTCTATTCTTGCAATATTCTTCCCATTTTTACCGAGGAGTCTTGGTATTTCACTATCTGGAACATACACTGTGACCCTATCTGAACCCGATACCTCGACTTCTACTCTTCCACCTACATATCTGTTTATTTCTCTTTTGATCTCTTTTTCAGCTATATCTTGGACTGGTTTGCTTTTATTTTTTCCTTCTACAGGCATCACCACTACCTGCTCTCCGTAGGAGTATACTTCATATTCGGTGGTTCCTGATTCAAAATCTCTGACTTCTATAACTGGTCTCGCTAAATCCTCCTCGACCATACCTTCTGGTACTTTTACCGTATAGGTTATATCGTAAACTTTTCTTATCTGGGCTTCTTCGACAAAAACGATAGTATCAACGACCTGTGGGACCATACCTAGTTCGACTCTACCTATCAATCTCTGTAAGGCATCTATACCCCGATTAGCGTGAGTTACACCTATCATACCCACTCCCGCAAGCCTCATATCCGCAAATACTCTGAAGTGAGGAGTCTTCCGGACCTCGTCATAAATCGTATAATCCGGTCTGACCAAAAGAAGGATATCGGCTGTGTTTTCCATCTTACCCTCCAATCCGCTGTACTGAGTTATTTCATCTCCTACCTGAAGGTCTCTAGGATCCTCCATAGTTTTGACCGTAAATTCCTTATTCTCTAAGTATTCTGCAATGGCTTGGGCTAGAGTACTCTTTCCGGCTCCAGGAGACCCTGCAAGGAGAACACCTCTTTGTTTTTCGGACAATCTGTTCTTCAATTCTTCTGACATCTTGTAATCTTCTAGAGAAACTTTCGCAACGGGTCTAACCGCGGTTATCTCGAATCCATCAGAAAAAGGAGGCCGAGCTATTACTATACGGATATCTTCAAGCTGAACTACTGTTGCTCCCCCTCTGTCTACTTCTATAAATCCTTCCGATGATCTTTTAGCGTTTTCTATAATATTATGAGCTAGATCACGAAGTCCATTTTCAGTTAACACTTCTTTTCCGATGATCTCAGTTCTAATGTCGCCGGGTATACCCTTTTTTGCTTTAGGTCTAATTCCCTTCCTTAAATGTACAGACATCACGTCTTCTTCG
>CAZRWG010000095.1:0-5397 GCA_964603805.1 uncultured Thermoplasmata archaeon | reverse complement strand
GGTCCTGGAGATCTAGATTTACTACCTCCAGGAGCTCTTATCTTTACGTGCAATTTCGTAATCCCCTTGTCTTTTGCCTCTTTTACTGCTTCTTCGGCAGCTTCCATCGCTGCATAAGGGGAAGATTGGTCTTTATCTTGTCTAACTACCATCCCTCCAGAATATTTTGCGAGAGTCTCAGCACCGGTTATATCCGTTATGGTTATTATAACATTATTGTAAGATGCATATACGTGAGCTATACCCCATTTTCCCATGTTTTATCCTCTCCTATTATAATCTCTTTGACTTTGTTGATCGTTTTGTATCATCTTTGGGATCCTGGTAGGAGTGACCTCTTCCTCTGGTCTTTCTGGATGAAGTTCATCCGATAACGGTGAATTAGAATAGTAATCGATGGTTGACTCTTCTTCTTTGTTCACTATATAACTAGGAACGGTCACTCTTCTTCCATTGATAGCCACGTGGCCGTGAATTATGAATTGCCTAGCTTGTTTCGGAGAGTGAGCTAATCCCTTATGATAAACCAAAGTTTGGAATCTTCTATTGAGGATATTTTCCACACTCAAGTTCAACACATCATTTAAAGTGTGATCCTGTCCTTTCAGATAACCCTTATCTAATAACTTCTCTAAAAGAGCGTCCATCTCTTCTCTCGCCTGTTTTTCACCGTACCTTAAACGAGCCTGTAAATTTCTAGCTTGAGCTCTGATGTTTTTTAGGATGGATCTTGCTTTCCAAAATTCCTTCTTATTTTTCAGAGCGTAATGTCTTATATAATCGTTTTCTTCTCTTATCCTTTCTTCCTGCCATGGATGCGACGGTTTTTCAAACTTTTTTCTACTGAATTTTGGATCTCCCATGTATCATCACCTTCTGATCAACCTTCTTCATCACCACTGGCAGCTTGGGCTCTAGCGACTTTCTTTTCAACACCGAGTTCCATTCCAGTTCTCCCATTAGATTTAGTTCTCTGGCCTCGTACTTTTTGTCCTCTTTCATGTCGAATACCCTTGTAAGAGCTAATCTTCTGCATCCTGTTGATATCCTCTCTGTGGACAGTGTCCAATTCGTTTTTAAGAACATGGTTGTTCTCTCCTGTAACTGGGTCTCTTTTCCTATTAACCGCCCATGGTGGGGCCTCGTCTGTAAAGTTCATTAGCGATTCTCTGACTTTCTCTATTTTTTCGTCTTCTAGATATCCGATCTTAGCATTCGGATCAACATCAGTAGAATTTACCACCATCTCTGCTACTCTAGTACCTACCCCTTTTATATCTCTTAGAGCATAGACTAAAGGCTTATCTCCGTCCAGGTCTGTGTTCATCAACCTGACGATATATTGGAAATCATCATCTTCTTCTTGATTTTTTTCTTCAGGCAAAGTGTTTCCTCCATTGTAAATCTCGCTAAAGTGAGTTATAGTATTGCGAATTGGCTTAAGAATCCATGTAGTATAAAAGCGTTGTGCCTTTGAAGACCAGAAATTCATCTCTTTTTACCCTTGAAATTTTTCCCTATAACATACATCTCTGAACTAGATTCTCTCGAAGCGTGCGGAGAATGACCGTAAACGAAGTGAAATACATCTTTTACACTATCTAAATAGTTTTTAAAATCTTCTCCTTGAAAGACTTTTACAACGAAGTTCCCTCCTTTAGATAAGTTTGCGTAGCAAAATTTTAGAGCTTGTTGAGCTAAATAGACAGATCTAGCATGATCCATTGAATAGTTTCCGGTTATATTTGGAGACATATCGGACATCACCACGTCTACATCCCCAGCGATAATAGAAATCCTTCTCAAAAAGTCCTTATCAGTCATATCTCCCTGATGGAATGATACTCCCTCTATTTCCCTTATCCTTTTTTTATCTACAGCGAGAACGTTTCCTTCGCCAACGTGTTCGACAGCATACTCACTCCAGCTTCCTGGGGCGGCCCCTAAATCCACAACTACATCTCCTTCTTTAAATAGATTAAATTTTTCATCTATTTGTTTTAGTTTGTAAATAGCTCTGGAGCGGTATCCTTCTTCTTGGGCTTTGCGATAGTAGCCGTCTTTTCTCTTGTAGGCTGCCATTATATTTGAAAGATTAAGTTAGGGCCGTACTTAACTTTTCTGAATAATTCTTGGTCAAATCTCGCCTTACAACAGAAAATTTTTAATCAAAAGATTGAATTTAACATTATATGTCATCTCAAGACGCCTTCGATAGAGTGACCGAAGTAATAAAGAAGATCCGCGAGCCGGGAGAGAAGCCCGAGAGCGATCTTTATTCGATGGATAAGTTCGTTTGTGATCTCTGTCAGGGCGTCAGAGAGAGAGAAGGGATAACTCAATGCGGTTTCTGCGGCAGATGGGTTTGCAAAGGAGATAATTCCTGTTGGGATGAAGAACTCAAGTGTTGCGAAAGTTGTAGCGGTCTTATAATCCTGGCTAAAAGAGGAAATCTCGTAGAAGAAGATGAAGAAAATGAAAATGAGGCTGATAAAGATGAGTGATGTAGAAAAAACCATGCGAGAATTAGAGTGGAAAAAAAGATTACAAGGAGTTAGATTTGATGATGAAACTGAAAAGACTAACAATCAAACCTCCAATATTTTGGTAGCGTTTTTGATAGGCTTTCTTTTTGGTCTGATCATCGCTGGAATATTGATCCCACAAATTACTGGTATTGTTTGAAGGTGATATAGATGAAAATACTGCTGATCCACTCCGATTACTTAAGATATGAAGTCAAAAAAGATACTCCCGTAGCTGAAGAAATAGAAGAGGAGATGAAACGAGGAGAGATGGAGGAATGTCTTTCTGTATTCACTGCTGTTGAAGAGAGAGACCAGAGCAAAGTAAAAGAAGTCGTTGAGAAAGGTTTTGAAGAGATCAAAAGCACAGCTGAAGAGTTAGATATAAAGAGGATCATGATTTATCCATACGCTCATTTGAGCTCTGAACTTTCTGATCCTGACACCGCTGTTGAAGTACTTAACGGTTTGGAGGATCAACTGAGTAGAGAATATGAAGTCCATAGATCTCCGTTCGGCTGGTATAAATCATTCGAGTTGAGTTGCAAAGGCCATCCTCTTTCTGAACTTTCAAAAGAGATCGTTGTGGAAAAGGAAGAAAAAGAAGTTGTTTCAAAGGCCCTTAAGGCCGAAGAAACTTTAGAATCGACTTGGGGTGTCCTTGAAGAAGACGGTACCTTTCACAAGGTCGAAATCGACGGCGATGATGTAAAGGGTTACGATTTCCAAGGCAAGAAAGATCTGAAAAATTTTTTCGTATACGAAGCTGGAGAGAAGGAAAAAGCTGGAGGAAAATCACCACACGTAGATCTCATGAGAGAACATGAACTGGTGGATTACGAGCCAGGTTCAGATCCAGGTAATTTGAGGTACTATCCCAAGGGAAGGATGATGAAGGGGCTCCTTGAAGGTTTCGTAAGTGAAGAGACTAGAAGATACGGCGCTATGGAGATCGAATCACCGGTGATGTATGACATGAATCATCCGACATTGAAAAAATATCTAGACAGGTTTCCGGAGAGACAGTATCAGATCGAAACCCCGGACAAAAACGTCTTTTTGAGATTCGCAGCTTGTTTCGGCCAATTTTTGATCGGTCACGACATGACACTTTCTTACAGACAACTACCGGTAAGACTTTACGAATTAACTAGGTACTCTTTCCGTATGGAACAGAGAGGTGAACTAACGGGATTGAGGAGGCTGAGAGCTTTTACGATGCCAGATAGCCACGCTTTGTGTGAAGACATTGAACAAGCTGAGGAAGAGATGATGACCAGGATGAACCTGGCTATCAAGATTCTCAACAAGATTGGTATAGAATTACCTGAAACACTAAAATTAGGTATCCGATGCACTGAGGACTATTTTGAGGAAAACAAGGATCACTTGGTAGAGATAGTCAAGAACTACGGTGAACCCGCCCTGATAGAGATTTGGGATGAACGTTTCTTTTACTATATAATGAAATACGAGTTCAACTATATCGACAAGCTGGGTAGAGCTAGTGCTTTGGTGACCGATCAGCTCGACGTAGAAAACGCAGAAAGGTATGGGATAACATATGTGAATGAAGAAGGCGAAGAGAAACATCCTTATCTTCTACACCTCTCCCCAAGTGGCGCTATAGAAAGAGTCATGTTTACTCTTCTAGAAAAGGCTGCGGAGCAAAAAGAAAAGGGAGAGAAGCCTGAATTTCCTTACTGGCTCGTCCCTACACAGGTTAGACTAGTCCCGATATCTGACGACCAATTTGAATATGTGAAGGAACTAGAAAAGAAGATAAATCATGCTAGAGTTGACATAGACGATACTGATAGAACTGTAGGAAAAAAGATCAGAGCGGCAGAGAAGGAATGGATTCCATTTGTAGTAGTGATAGGCCCCGACGAAGTGGAGAGCGGCGAGTTATCTGTTAGGATAAGGGGTGAAGAGAAGCAAGCAACTATGGATTTAGATACTTTAAATTCCAAGCTGAAAAAGAAACAAAGAGATATGCCTTTCAGAGAGTTACCTCTGCCCAAACTGCTATCTGACCGACCTATCTTCGTCGGTTGAAACCTTTTTCTTCTTTAATTTGAACAACTGTTGGATCTAAGATGACTGTTTTTCTATTTTTTAATCTTGAAAATACATTCTACAAAGAAATTATATAGTTACATTGCAATGATGTAGTGCATATAAGGTTGGGATATATAATGAGTGAAATAGACAAAATTTTAGAAGCGATGGAAGATGTAGGTATACCGAGCGAAGATCCAAAAGATCTTCCTAAATCCGGGAAGACTTTCCCTGATGGAGCTAACTACCGTATGGAGATATCTGGAATAGAACGACCTTCGACGTTGAGGGCTTTAATAGAGGAGAGGGATAAAAGAAACATCCCTATCCATAGACTTATCAGTACTGTCATGGGTAGCACGTATCTTACCGATGACGAGCTTGAGGAATTTGCACAGCTCGCCCACGACAATGATATGGAAGTCATAATAACTCCTGGTCCTAGATCGGGCTGGAACACGGGTAGACAGATCGCGACTCCAGAAGGTGCACTATCCGGATTAAGAGTGAGAGGATCTGATAATCTTGTTAGAGCCTTCAAAGACATAAAGAGATGTATAGACTTCGGTTTCCGTGGCTTTTTGGTAACCGATGAAGGCATGCTTTGGCTGGCAAATGAGCTCAAAAAGAAAGGGTTGATCCCTGAAGATATAACTTTTAAGGTGTCCATCTACGCAGGACATGCAAATGCAGCTGGAGGAAAGTTGTTAGAAGATCTTGGAGCTGGAACCTTCAATCCTTTAGGAGATATAAGCATACCTATGTTCGCCTCTATAAGAAAAGCCATAGACATCCCGATAGACATCCATAT
>CAZRWG010000094.1:0-5401 GCA_964603805.1 uncultured Thermoplasmata archaeon | reverse complement strand
TGGAACTGAAATAGAGTAGATAAATATACCTGATTTAATCTAAATCAATAACTTAAAATGTCTAAATAGGGAAACAAAAATGGAAGTAGGCCTTGTTGGAAAACCGAATGTGGGGAAGAGTACATTTTTCTCAGCCTCAACACGAGCGGAGGTAGAAGTTGCTTCTTATCCTTTCACAACGATAGACGCTAACCGAGGTATAGGATATGTAACTCATCGGTGCCCTCATAGCGAGATAGGAAAAAAATGCGATCCCAATAATTCTCCATGTAAAGACGGAACAAGAATGGTTCCGGTTGAACTTATTGATGTAGCCGGATTGGTTAAGGACGCACATTCTGGTAGGGGGTTAGGAAACAAATTTTTGGATGATTTGAGACAGGCTTCTAGCTTAATCCATATAATTGATGCAAGTGGATCTACAGATGAAGAAGGAGAGCCTTGTGAGAGAGGTGAACATGATCCAAAAAAAGACGTTGAATTTTTGGAGGATGAGATAGATCATTGGTTAAAAGGAATACTTGAAAAAAATTGGGAGAAGGTCTCTAGAAAGATCGAAGTCAGTGGCTCTAAAATAGAGAAAGTGATTTACGATCAACTATCAGGTCTTGGTGTATCTGAAGGTGAAGTGATGAACGCTTTTAGAGAATTAGACCTTCCGGAAAATCCTACTAGTTGGGATTCGGATGAACTGTTTGATTTGGCTCAAAAGATAAGAAAAAAGAGCAAACCTATGATAATAGCGGCTAATAAGGCCGATATCAGTACAGAGCAACAATTGAACGAACTTAAAGAACTGGATCATCCGGTTATCCCGACTTCAGCAGAGTATGAACTCGCTTTGCGAAAGGCTGCCGAAAATGATATCGTAGATTATATTCCAGGGGATAACGACTTTCAGATAAAACGAGAAGATATATCGAAAGAACAAAAAAGAGCATTGAAAAAGATTAAAGAATTCATTAAAAAGAATGATGGTCTCGGGGTTCAAAAGACTTTAGAAAAAGCCGTTTATGAAGTATTGGACATGATAGTTGTCTATCCTGTTGAAAATGAGAACGATTATACCGATAAAGAAGGACGCGTCTTACCCGATGCTTATCTTCTGAAAAGAGGCAGTACCGCAGAGGATCTGGCTTTTACAGTACATACGGACATCGGGGAAGGATTTATAAGAGCTGTAGATGCTAGAACAGATAGAGTGATAGGTAGAGACCACGAACTTGAGGACGGGGACATAATAAAGATAGTTTCGGAGTAAAATATGATCGAAAAAACCGTGAGGATCCTTTCTGGATCTTATAGCAAAGTTGAAGACGGAGTTGTTATAGAGCTTTTTGGAAAGACAGATAAAGGCGTATCAATAACTTTGCTTTATGAATGTTTTAATCCTTATTTTAAACTCGTTGATCCGCCTGAGGATTGTTTGAAAGAACTAGAAAAAGACGACGAAATAAAAGAGATAACTTCGGAAGAACTATGGGTAGACGGTGAAAAAAGAAACTGTAAAAAAGTGGTTTGTACTTATCCATGGAAGGTACCTGGATACAGAAAGAAATTGAAGAAGAGATGCAAGGTCTTGGCGGCAGACATCCCTTTTGTGCAGAGGTTTATTTATGATTTTGATTTGAGTTCTACGGTGAAAGTGAGAGGAGAAATGATAGATGAGGATTATACCACGGAAGAGATACTCTCCGTTCAAGAGTTTGAAAATACCGATCCTATAAAACCGGACCTAGACATTCTAAGTTTTGATATAGAGAATAGTTTAGAAGACGATAGATTACTCACCATAGGATGTGTTCTAGAAAAAGAGGATGGAAGAGAAACGTTGAGTTTAGAAGGAAACGAAGAGGAAATGATAGAAAGATTTCAGAATTTTGTGTTGGAAAAGGACCCTGATGTAATAACTGGATATAATATAAATGGATACGATCTACCTAAACTTGACGAAAGAGCAAAAGAAGTTGGCATAGAAGAAATAAATCTAGGAAGGGATAAAGGGAAACTTCGAGAAAAAGGCCAAAGATATTGGTCGATTAATGGCAGAATTATCGCGGATGCATGGTGGAGTGTCAAATCTGAATTAAATTTGAAGAGAGAAACGCTCAACCATGTAGCTGAAGAATTGCTTGAAGAAGTAAAGGATGATGTTGACTCTTCGAAGATAGATAAGGAATGGGATGAGAGACCGGAGGAAGTGAAAAAATACTGTGTCAAGGATGCCGAACTGGCGCTTGACATACTGAAGGAATTAGAGGTGCTGAGTAAAGCTATGGATATGGGGACTGTAGCAAAACTTCCGGTTGAAGAGGGATTGAATCCAAGGACCTCTACATTAGTCGACTCCATATTGATAAGAAAAGCTGAAGAGAACTACGTCGGGGTTCCGTTAACTTCTCATGGTAGAAAACGCGGCAAGATAAAAGGTGGTTATGTTCATTCTATAGAGCCTGGTCTATATCACTGGGTCAGTGTTTTGGACTTCAAAAGTATGTATCCGAGTATAATTATTCAAAATAATATCTGCTTCACGACTCTTTCTAAAGATGGAGATATAGAAAGTCCTACAGGAACGAAGTTTTTGACTCCTGAGCAGAAGAAAGGCCTTCTCCCGGAGATACTCGAAAACTTGATGAAAGAAAGGGATGAAGTCAAAGAAAAGATGAAACAGGCTGAGGGCAAAGAAGAGAGATATTATAGAGGTCTTCAGAACGCTATAAAGGTACTGATGAATTCGTTTTATGGTGTCTTTGCTTCTTCATTTTATAGATTTACCGATCCCGAAATTGGAGAGAGTATAACCGCCTTTGCTAGGGAGAATATCAAACAACTAATAAAAGAATTACAAGATGATGGACTGAAAGTGATCTATTCTGATACTGACAGCGTTTTTTTCCAGTCGCCGAAAGAGAATCTAGAAGAAACCATAGATATAAGTGAAAAGATCGCCCGGGATTACACTAGGGAAGCTATAATATTGGAATTTGAGAAGATCCTTAATCCGTTCTTCAGCCATGGAAAAAAAAAGCGCTATGTGGGAAAAGTGATTTGGCCAGAAGAAGATTTACTAGTTAGAGGATACGAATTGAGGCGGAGTGACTCATTTCAGGCTCAAGATGAAGCTCTCCGAGAAATATTTGAATATATATTAGATGACGATGTCGAGGGAGCAGTAGACAGAGCTAAAGAATGGATAAGAGAGGTAAAAAATGGTCAGATAAAACTGGAAAAATTGGTTATATCTAGGACCTGCAAAAGATTTGGATATTACAAAAATCCTGATAGCATGCCGAATGTTCAAGCTGCCCAAAAAATGAAAGATCTGGGCTACAAATTCACCCCTGGGATGAAAGTTTCTTGGATAGTTACCGATGCGGTAAAAACACCTCAGGAGGTAGAACCGTGGCTACCGGATTACGAGATAGAAAAAGAGCCGGATTGGAAATATTATGCAAAAAGGATAGCTAAAACATTGGCTAGAGTTACTGAAGTCTTCGGCTGGGACAAGGAAGCTCTTTTGGCGGGAAATAAACAGTCGGATCTTTTCTCAGAAGATTTCAATCATGAAGATGATTTAGATAAAGATGGAGATAAGCATGCTGAAGAGGATAAAGTAGAAAAAAAAGACGAAGTGACCTTAGAAGATTTTGTTTAAACCTTACCTTTCAGCGATCACTACCCAAGTGTCTGCATCCTTCAGATAGGGAGTAAATTGCTCATTATCGAGGAACCTTATATTATCAAAACCTGATTCTTTGAGAATTTCTTTCATCTCTTCCTTGGAGAAAAGTTTCAATTGGATATCGTATTTTCCACTTTTTGCTTCGTCTTGCTTATCGACGAATAATTCTTCTTTTATCTCCAACAACTGCGACTCTGAATCAAAGCTTGTTTGATTTGTTTTCCACACATCTACTCCTTCGGGTGGAGCCCTCAAAGGCTCAAATTCTTTCTGTTCTCTTTGAAAATCCTCGTCGGGAAGTGGGAACAATTCGATCGCCAACGCACCGCCTGGTCGAAGGTGAGCATAACATTTAGCTAGAAATTTATCTATATCTTCTCTAGATGTAAAATGATGGTAATCTCCCGTGGAAACGAATGCGAAATCAAATTTTTTATCCACGTTAAAATATCGAGCATCTTCTTTCAACAATTCTATATTATCTACACCTTCTTCTTCGATCCTGTCCTCGGCGACATAAATCATGGCTTCAGTAAGGTCTAAAGCAGTCACATTAAAACCCTTCTTGGCCAGCCCTACTGATATTTCCCCTGTACCACACATGAGATGAAGTATCTCTTTTCCGTAATCTGAAGCGATCTCTTCCCAAAAGTCGATTTCATCTTCTCTATCAGGAAAGAAATAGTCTATAGTTTCAGCACGGAGTTCGTATACGTCTCTTATGTCGGCTGGCCTTACCTGCTTCATGATGAAAGAACTTAGCTGGGTTATTTAACCCTTTTGAATCCGTTTGAATTATGGGGTGACTATCCCTTCTTCTGTAATTTTGAATCGTGCAGTCTTACCTTTCGGTTTAGATCTATGTTTTTCTAGAACAGCATTTCTGATATTCCTCTCTAGGACTTCTAAAAGAACTATTGTCTTAGCATTATGATAAAGCACGTGCCCTCCAACAGGTTTTTTTCCATTATCGCTCTCGTAAACCTGGGTGGTAATAACTACAGGTATATCTTTTTTTCTAGCGATTCTCATCAATTCGATCAACAACCGTCCTAATCTTGATGAAATACGGTCCTCTTCACAGGAATTATAAAGAGGCCTATAAAATGTTGTAAAACCATCTACTATGAATAGATTAAAATCTTTATCACTGTTTAGAGCCAACCTTGAACCTTTTTTGATACATTTCTCTTGTTCTGAAAAAGAGTGAGGTTTAAAGAATATAGTGTTCTCCATGACTTTTTCCGAGCGTTCTCCAGATATCTGCTCTAATCTTTCTACAGAGACACCTTCGGTATCTATAAAAATGGTTTTCTTATCTTTTAAAGCAACGTTTTTTGCCAATTGTAAACAGATATTGGTTTTTCCGCTACCTCCCTCTCCAAAAAATTCAGTGATTATACCTGATTCTATACCTTTACCGAGCAATGTGTCTAATGAATTGCATCCTGTGGGCACTCGCATAACAAAAAGAGATATACGAGGGGATATTATGCTTTATGGTGCGAAATTCTACATCTTCATTCCGAAGGAATAAAATATTCCCTTCACTTAACCAAAGATACACACGAAAGAAAAAAGTGAATTTGATTCATTCTGCGAGTGATGCGGAAAGGATTTTCCACTAACACGCAAGTTTCACTCGTAAACTCGTTCCAACTTGCGAGGGTAGCCAAGCTAGGCCAACGGCGCAGGACTTAAGATCAAACTTAGATG
>CAZRWG010000093.1:0-5408 GCA_964603805.1 uncultured Thermoplasmata archaeon | reverse complement strand
CATAAGTTTCAGCCACTTCTTTCTGGTAATTCAACATCCATTCCGACTCTTCATTTGCGTGAAGAGTGATAGCATGTTCATCCCCTTCAGAGTAACCTACCATGTCATAGTTGAATTTCCCCCTCATATCTTCTTCAGGATCGATATTTGAAGCGTAATAAGAACTGCCGTGAAGACCCAGTTCTTCTGCACCCCAAGCAGCGAATCGGATTGTTCGATCGAACTCATATTGTGACAAGATCCTCGCAGATTCAAGCATCAGGGCTATACCACTTCCGTTGTCATCTGCACCTGGAGCGGATTCATTCTCTCCTTCCGAGTTGATACTATCTAGATGTGCGCCTAGGATATAAGTTTGGGAATCCAGCTCAGGATCATTTCCAGGAAGTTCCGCTATCACGTTGTAGCTTTCTCCTTCTGAGTAAGTAAAATTTTGTTTAAAAACGTCCAAACCAAATGAATCAAACTTTTGAAATGTCCAGTTTACTGCTTCTTCGAAACCTTGCGTACCATCCCTTCTTGTTCTTATCCCATCTTCATTTTCAAAGTTCTGAAGTATGTCTATATAATCATGGATGTTAGAATCTTTTGTTTGATTCATCATTTTATGGATAACGGGGTCGTATCTGTAAGACACTAGTTCTTTATTAGTTTCGAGAGAATGGCTATCAACAGCGTTTATTGTTTCTACCATGGAAATCTGTAGTCCATCTTCTCTAAAAGAAAAACTAGCTGTTATGATGAACAGATTCGAGGCTAAGATAAAAAATATACATAAGATACTGAAGAGCCTTTTGTACTTGTTTTTCATTTTAAGCCTCTTCATAGGAAAAAATGAATATCGTCGATGATAAAACTTTTGGAGAGTTTTTGAGATAAACCATTTAGCTCTTTTTCCCCTTAAATATTTCCAAAAATAAATAACGAGAAAAAGGACTTCTTCCATCTATCCGATTTACCGTTTCTTCTTTTGGTAGATTATTACCGCAAGAGCTAATCCGATCATCAGCAGGATGAACGTGAAACCAGGAACTAGACCTGGCATTATAATTGTTATCGTCGCTTCGTCATAATCATCTTCAGTTTCGAACAAGATGTTTACGTCGACTTCGACCTCGAAGATACCTCCGGAATACTCTTCCTCTACCTCGCTAGTATCGACAGTGTGTACATCTCTCTTTTCATCGCCCGGGAGTAGGATGACTTCTTCACTCTCACTTTCACTCCATACTTCTTGACCCGCAACTTCAGCCTCTACGTGGACGAAAACTTCCTGCTCTCCTGGTAAGTCACCTGTATTCTCAATGTAATATTCTATTTCGAACTCCTCTCCAAGTTCCACTTCATCGGGATAATCTAGGATTTCGACTTCAAAATATGCTCCGTTGTCTTCGCTCAGTATTGTATCTTGATCGGATGCTCTGCTCACCCCCAGGACCAACATACTATTGAAAACAAGCAGAAAACTGAGTGCGATTGTAAAAGCTTTTTCATCCATTTTTTCACCTCTTCAAACAAATAGGGTTATCAAACTATAAATATCTTCTTTATCAAAATCATGAGGTAATCAAAATACATTTTTAGAAAATATATGTCTCTAAAAATTTATTAATTTTAAGCTATTTGGGATGTCTTCTGTCCAAAACTTTTGTCAACGATGATTTACGTAAAAAAAGAATGAGGAAGAGTTTTTCTCACATCCTAATGATTTCATCGCTTCTTTTTGTGGTAAATCAATACCGCCAATATTACGGCTAACGGTAGAAGGACCACTGTGAATCCAGGAATCTGTAACAATGGTTGTGAAACAGTTATCGTTCCCGAATGTGAGTCGTCGTTACTCTCTAGCAAGAGACTTAGGTCAGTTGAGAATTCGATGAAAAACCAAGGTACATCTACGTCACTAGTATCATAGGTGATTTCATTTGTCCATACCTCATCTGGAAGTAATGTAACATCTTTATCTCTGTGTATTTCCTCATCTTCCACATATAGGACGATATCTTGAGTGTCTTCGACATCGCCTGTGTTGGTTACAGAATATTCTATACTGACTTCATCACCAAGTTTTACTTCTTCCGTGTAGTCAATGAGCTCGACATCGAAAAATGCACCATTTTCTTCTGCGATCACTAAGTTTTTTTCCAATTCTTTCTCTTGCCCTTCGCCTGTCCCTACAATCAACATTCCGCTAAGAACTAGCAGAAAGCTAAGTGTTAGAGTTAAAGCTTTTTTATTCATCTTTTCACCCCCTTAAGGGTTGCAATTTAAATACAGTTAATATAGTATATATACTCTTTTATGATAATTATATTATCCATAATATATCTTAGAAATTTTTTCGATTGATCACCAGCCCAATTCCACTCTTGTAGTTTGACCTCTATAGACAGTGATCCCTCTGCTGTCCAGTAACAAACCATCCAGATTTTCTACAAAGATTTTGTACTGTCCCGGCTCGATATCTTCGAAAGTTACCCATTCATCAGAAGGTATTTGTCCTAATCTTTCTGGATCCCCATCATTTTCCAAAAATATTACAACATCGCGTTCTTCCCCCGGTCTTGCGCTGTACTTCACCTCTATGTTGCCCGTAGTTGCATCTCTATCTGGAAGTTCTTCTAAACAACCACTTGTTACTACAACCATACCTAGAAGAAGAACTGTAGATAGGACTAGAGTGATTAGTTTTAATCTTTTCATGTAACTACTTCATAGTCTCGTTCCATGATATAAAATTTTGTTATCAGATGAAACTCAGTTCAATAGTAACTCAATTCCACCCTTGTAGTTTCGCCTCTATTGACTGTTATCTCTTCACTGTCTAGTACTTCACCTAAACTTCTAGCAGAGATTGTATATTCTCCGGGATCGATGCCTTCAAAGGTAGACCATTCATCTGCCTGTATCTCTCCTAACCTTTCTTCTACATCGCCGTCGTCCAAGTATATAGCTACCTCGTTTACGACTAGTGACTCGTATTTCACTTCTATTGTACCTGTCAGTATTCCATTATCTAAACATCCTGTAGTTGCAACCACCATTCCAAATAGAAAAAATATAGAGATAGCCAAAGTAAAACCTTTCAGTTTATCCAACTTTATCCACCTTTCTATAAATTAATTTAATAGACGATATATAAGATTTACGTTATTATAAAGAGTATATAGACCAAGACAAGATAAAATTTCCCGCCATCTATGAGGCTACCTAACGAAAATTCGTTTGAATTTAGTTTTAAGAACCTCGAAGGAAAATTCTTTAAAATCTTAGTAGTAATGGAGGAAAGGCCTAGGGAGCAAAACTAGAGGACCCTAGGAAGTTTGAGGTAGGATAATAGGACCCCCCTAGGCCAGTGATCGTTCAATACCTATGATTTCGGAGGTGATTTAAAGCTTTTTTTCAACATCTCTTATAATTTAAATACACTTTTGACAAGTTTTAAGTACAAAAGAGGTACAAATCTCCGAACTTAATCTACATCTCATATAAAGAAAGAACAAGTCCTTTTACCTTACCATTCTCTTTAACCGGTTCTAAAGAGCAGGAAACTCTCTCATAATCTGAACTTTTTGGTTCAAGCAGATGTCTATCTTTGATAGACATCGTTTCACCTATATCGATTACCTCTTGGAAGATTTTCTTATCCTCTTCCTTAGGAAATAGGTCGAAGTGATTTTTACCGACAAGTTCTTCAGGGGAGTATTCAGTCTTTTCCGCGTAGGCGGAATTCACATAAATAAGATCAAAATTAGGATCTATATAGGCTATAATCACTTCTGAATGATTCATGAGGGCATCTAAAATCTCTTTCTGTTTTCTCTCTTTGGTGATATCTCTCATCATAAGAGAAAAACCTTTATGATCTTCTCCATTGAAATGAAAACAATCGATCGTGATGACCACTCTTTTTGTTTCTTCATACTCAGTTTCAATTTTCATCGTTTCTTCTAAAAATTCATTTTGAACCAAGACTTTCTCGATCTTTTGAGATATATCTCCTTCCAACAAGTTCTCTATATTTTTTCCTAAAATGTCTTCTTCGTATCCTGTTATTTCCTTTGCACTTTTATTGAGGAATATGACCTCTTTGTTTTCATCTAATAATATGATCCCTTCACAAGTTTGTTCTACGAGCTTTTCGTAGAGTTTAGGCGAACTGTAGACAGTTTGAAGTTTACTTTTAATCTCCTCTAATATCTCATAATTCTGCTCCAATTTCGGACTCAAAAAGTAAACTTTGCCATAATCCCCTCCGGATGATTCTATCATGTTGTAATCTGATAAGATATCGATATGGTGTTTGATAGTGCGATAATTGAGACCTAGTTCTTTCGATAATTGATTTAGATTATAAGACCTTTCTTTAAGATGGTCCAATATCTTGATACGATTCTTCCCTCCCTGTCGTCCTAACATCAGATAGGACAACTCTTGTTTGATCCCAGGCATAGTCCTCTCTACTACAATGTTATGTTTGATTTCGATATATATTATTTTCCGAGAGCTTTTTCTCTTTATTTTAAGCCATTTAGCAGAGAAAAATTAAAGAAAGCAAGATGTCGATAATGCCATATAGTAAAGGTTATTTATGTTAAATCATGAGGGCTCTATGAAAGGAACTGTGAAATTCTTCGATCCCTTGAAAGGTTACGGTTTCATCGAACCGGATGGGTATAAAAAAGATCATTTCGTTCACCGCACCGAGTTATCTGAAGGTGTCTCTCTTGACAAGGGAGATAGGGTAGAGTTCGAAAGTGAAAAAGGAGAGCGCGGATTTCAGGCTTTGAATGTTAAGAAGATAAGTTAGGACTGATATTTTTGAAACAAAAAAGAAAGGATTATTGAGAAAGGAATTTACCAATCCTCTTCCTCCTTCTTTTTAACGAATCCTTTAGAGGCTATAACATCATCTATGCGGAGGATCATGTTCGTGGCTTCTGTTGCAGATTTGATGGCCTGGCTTTTCACTCTAAAAGGTTCGATTATCCCTTTCTCTATCATATCGATAATCTCTCCAGAATCTATGTCTATACCGTGATTTTTATGTCCCTCCTTTTGGTGAGCCGTATTAAGTTCCATCAGAACGTCGATCCCATCAAGACCGGCATTTTGAGCTAACGTTGTAGGTATTATATCGAAACTGTCCGCAAAGGCTTCGAAAGCTATTTGCTCTCTCCCCTCGACTTTTGCGGATTCCTTCCTCAATCTATTAGCTAATTCTACATCGGAGGCACCTCCTCCCGGTAGAATAGCTTTATCTTCAACGGCAATAGCTATCACCTTTAGACTGTCTTTTAAAGCTCTCTCTACCTCGTCAGCTATGTGTTCAGTTCCCCCTCTCAAGAGTATAGAAACAGCGGTTCCATTCTTCGTTCCCTCTATAAAAGTCATCTGAGAACCTGAGA
>CAZRWG010000092.1:0-5435 GCA_964603805.1 uncultured Thermoplasmata archaeon | reverse complement strand
CATAATATCTTTTCCACTGGAACGTATTCAAAATCGTATCCAAAATATTCAGGACTCAGCACCTCTAAACCATCTTTAGTTCTCCACTTTTCGTCCGCTTTATATGAAAGCACAGCTACTTCTTGACCTTCCTTGATATTAGGATTCAGTAGAGGTTCAGCTTTATCTTTTGTAACAAGTGTAATCAAGTCAGGTGCTACAACATAGGGATCTCCATTTAGCCATGAGACAAGGTGTTCATTTTTGAACCAGATCTTCAACTCGTTTCCATCATCGTCCTTTACATGAACTTCCCCTACTGTGAAACCGTCTTTTTCTTTCCAGGTGTATCCATTTACTGTTCCAGTGAAGATCACATAACCATCGTCTTCGGTTATGGCTTCTACCGGGTCTTTTCCATTCTCAATGGCTTTTCGTCTTTTTCTGCCTATTTCTTTTGATTTGGTAACGGTCCCCTCGATCAAAGTTCCTCTCATCTTCTTTGCAGGCCCTGGATGATCACACACACCAACAGTTCCACTAGCAGCAACTGCTAAACTTCTCACTATCTTTTCAGCTATGAAATCATCTTCTACCTCTTTTACCAAGATATTGTTTCGGCCGTCGGAAACACCTATCGGGTCTATATCTACATCGTAGACGTGGAAAGTGGTGTGAGACAATTCTGGAACTGAACGTCCAGCAGGATCAGCATCTATTAAAGGTACACCGTATCTAGCCGCGGTAGAAAAAGCCACTCCAAGGTTGCCAGCTCCGATCTCAGTTGCAACGAGACCTCTAAATTTCTCTTCGAAATGATCTTCTAGGACTTTTACTGCACTAGAAGTCCATCCTACTCCCTTTTCTTTTTCTTCACCTTCGGGAGATAGAGACCCGCAAAAATAAGGACTTCCAACAAGATCTTCTTTATCGAGTTCGTCCAAGTTTATCAGTTTGAATTCTCTCCCCTCATCGAAATCTTTTTTGACTGTTTTTCTCGCCCTTTTAAGACTACCGCCGCCACCTGTACCTAAAATTGCTGAGCCTACCAAAATGTCATCCATATCTTGTTCGTTTATTTTTTTCATGTTTTTTCCTCCTATTTTTCAAATATTTCTTTGAATTCTTCAAGTTCAGGATGTGCAATCGATCCTTTCTCTAAAATCTTTACTCCATCTGCCCATACAGTTGAATTTAGACAAATACCGTCTGTATGAGAAGGTGCATCTATACCATCTGGTGGATAATTATGGCCGCTGATGTAACCTAAACCCCATTCAGTACAACCCCATATCCTCTCGTCTTCTAGTACATTTCCAGAAAGTTTCGCTCCTGGGTTGAAACCATAGCTTATATGTGCCAATCTTAACATGTTAGGATCATCAAAGCTTTTCAACCATCTTTCAAATTCTTGTGCCTCTTTTCCACCATCTATCTCTACGACTTTTCCTTCCTCTATAGTTAATTCGATCGGCTCATCGAGAAGTCCGACTGGCGGATCTACGGATCCATCAAAAACGATTTTCCCGTTTATAGTCTCTAGTTCGGGGGTCCAGGCTATTTGCCCAGCTAAGAAGAACATTCCGGGTTCCGAGGCATCTCCTGCATCGCAGTCAACAGGATATTTCGGATTATTATCGAATTCAAGATCCGTTCCTGCTGGAGTTTTTATCTTCATGTGATCCGCTTCCCTAGTTAGTTGAGTTACTTTTTGCATGAATTCATCTAATTTTTCTCTATCAACTCTACCGATGGTTCTCACCATCATGTCAACATCGAGTCCAACCAGGCACATATATCGCAGGTCATCATTTTCTTCCATAGCTCTTTCGAAAGGTGTAGAATACAATAACCATTTGTTGTTGAATTCCACCCATGCGTCTGCTTCTTTAAGAACTGCTTCTAAAGCATCAACAGGTAACATCGGATCCGCATCTTTCCCCACACCAAGAGGAGAGGGGTTCCAGATCACTAGTGGTTTAGCACCAGCGGCGAAAGCTGCTGCTGCGGTCGCATTGACCACTCTTTCATCGCTCTCAGTATCTGCAGTTATGATTAATGTTTCCTCTTCCTTAAGGTCTAAGCTTTTCTCAATTAGGTCCCGGGCCGATTTTTCTAACTCATATTCATATAGGTCTGTCATAAAGAACCTCCATTATAGATTGAATGAAATAGTTTTTAAAAAAATAAAAGAAGTTGATAAGGGTTTTTGTTTAATTTATGCGTCCCAGTAGCAATCGTACCACCAGACTACATGTGGATATGAAGGGTTATCTTCGAATCCGCCTAGTTCTGTTCTCACTGCCCTAGCATACATTTCGTCCACTACGAACAATGAGGGTGTATCCTCTAGGATCAATTCTTGGGCTTCGATGTAGAGTTCTTCTGCTTCGTCTCTATCGATGCCTGCCGTGGTACGTGCTTCCTCAATAAGTTCATCTACCTCTGGATTACTGTAATAGGCTAGATTGAAAAACGGTTCTTCTTCACTCATCCATAGATTTGCCATCCAGGAATATGGTGAAGGTACATCTGGCCACCAGTAGAACATGAAGAGATCTTGTCTCTCTTCAGGGTCCTCGGCTCTAGCTTTTTCCCATTGTGGATCCCAAGGCATTCCTCTAATGTCCATGTCTATACCTAGTTCGTCCAGATTGGAATCTAAAATGGTCAAAACCCTTTCCTGCATAACGTTTCCTTCTGTGTAAGTAGCTTCAATCGTTATATCATCTAACTCATCGCTGTATTCGGAATCTTCAAGGAGTTCCTGAGCTTTTTCAAGGTCCTCCTCATATTGCATCAGATCTTCACCGTGTCCCCACATACCGTAGGGAATACTACCTTTAGCCTGTCTAGCTGCCCCATGGTATATCTCGTTCACTATATCCTCATAAGGCAAAGCATATGATATTGCTTCCCTGAATACAGGATCATCGAAAGGCATCGCTTCAGTGTTCATCAGACCGAACATATTCTGGAAAGATTCCGTCTCTATGATATCAATATTTTCGTGTTCTGCAGCAGCTTCTCTTTCCTCGTATGGAAGTCTTTCGACGTAATGGACATCTCCTCCTTCGATCTCTAGTCTAGCCGTAGTCGCTTCAGGTATGTTTCTTATAACGACCCGATCGAACTGATCTTCATTCCATCCTTGCCAGTAATCGTCGTGTCTATCTAAAACTAGTCTCTCCTCTTCATCCCAAGTTTCAGGCATATATGGGCCGGTTCCAGCACTATTCGCTTCATTGAACCACTCGTGGAGATCATCTACCTCTTCACCTTGTTCTTTACTGAAGATAAATCCACCGTAGGAACTAGCTGCTATTAAGTCCAACGGAGCTGGCTCTGAGAGTTGGAATTCAACGGTATAGTCATCTACAACTTCAATTTCCTCGACAGCGTCCCATATAAAAGCAGCTCCTCTTCCTCTGTCCATAGTTCTTTCTATGGAGTATTTAACGTCTTCAGCTGTCATTTCTCCACCGGTGTGGAATTCTACTCCTTCTCTTAACTCGAAAGTCCATGTTGTTCCGTCTTCATCAACATCCCAGTCCTCTGCTAGAATTCCTTCAATTTCGTCATCCTCTGGTTCATATCTTGTCAGTGTTTCGTACATATTGTGCATCGCTATGATCTCATTGGAGAAAGAATCGCTTGGATCCCAGAATATCATTATTTCACTTCTCGTCGCTTGAAAACCGATCAACTCTTCGTCCTCATCGTCCTCGATACAACCACTAAACGCTAGACCACTAGTCATCAACAATACTACCGCAATAAAAACGCCTAACTTCCCTAGCTTTTTCATGTTTGTTTTCCTCCATTCTCCCTACCAGAGAAGAGATATATATAATTTGTCTGGGCGAATAACCTATTGCAAAACATCCGATAAATCTATAAAAGTAAAATCAATAAGAGTTTATTATCATTATTATCATAGCGGTAAAAAAATATGAAGAGAGATTAAAAATTTAAGATCATAGAAGTCGATTTGTTTAGTAGGTGTTTTCAAATGAAGGATGGAGAAATTTTGAAAGTAATAAAAGAGAGGAGAAGTATAAGGAAATACGCTAACAAAGAAGTGAAAAAACAATCTATCGAAAAATTGATAGAAGCAGCTAGATGGAGTCCTAGCGGAGGAAACTTGCAGCCTTATATTATCAAAGCAGTTAGAGGTGAAAAAGCTTGCAAAGTAACTACATTTTCCCCAGGAATCTATGGTGATCCTCCGGTGATATTGGTCTTTTGTATTGACGAGAAGCAATTCAAAGAAAAGGGCGGTGATGAACCGATAAAATATATGGATATAGCTGTAGCGGCTCAAAACGTTTGTTTGGAAGCGACTAATATTAATTTAGGAACTTGTTTTTCTAGATCTTTCAACAAAGAAGCAGTGAAAAAAATTTTGGATATCGAAGAAAAGTTAGAGCCAGAACTACTTGTGACTGTTGGTCACCCAGATAAAATACCTTCACCTCCTGAGAAAAAGAGTTTAGATGAACTGTTAGAATGGGTTGATTGGGATGAGTGAAGAAGACGACGAGTTTTATGAACTCATATGTTTCATGGCGACTTCTGCCCGAGGGCTAGTAGATGAACCGAAATATTATAGCATAGGCCGAATGATAGATTCTCTTCAGCGTCTTTTGGAAATTTTAGAAAAAAAAGACATAGAAAGGTATCAGGAAATAAGAGAAAATATAGAAAGTAAGAATTTCTACGAAATGGACGAGGAAAGATTAAAGGAAGACCTTGATGAAATAATCAAAATGTTACTAGATGAAGCCGATTGAAAAATTGGATGGGAATTGATTCGATAAGTACAATTATACTCCTGCGTTCCTCTACGAAGTTTAAAATCCCATATTCAATTATCTACTATTCTTTTCTCTTCACATATCCACCACACTAAGAAAACTGTAGCGAATATGAGTATTGCACTCAAATAGAATAGATGTGAGCTTGACAGCATATCTCTCACGAATTGCCCGCCAAAAGGGACCATCGCTGCGCCTATCAATCTTACAAAATTGGTCATGCCTAATGCGGCCCCTCTAGAATGGGGCGAAAGATCCATTATGTAAGTCATGATTGGAACAGTAGATAGTCCTATTCCAACTCCAAAGACCATAAAAGATATCAGCAGAAAGTAAGGATCAGCTCCGATTAGAGTTCCGAACATGAGTGAGCCAAACCCAGCAATAGTGCTGCTAATCAACAATATCTTTAATGTCGGAACACGATCGGAAATCTTTCCTCCGACAAATACAGAAAAGGAATCTACCATCCCGTACAAGGTCAGAAAAATCCCAACATTGAAAGGAGTGAAATGATAGGTCTGATCCAATATCAGAGAAAAGAATAGATTGAAAGAAAAGTAAGTCCCTAGAAGTGTGAGTCCCAACAGAGAAACAGCGGTAAAATCTAAATTTTTGAAAAGCGAAATGGTTGAAAAT
>CAZRWG010000091.1:0-5466 GCA_964603805.1 uncultured Thermoplasmata archaeon | reverse complement strand
CCAAATCAAGATAATTGTTAGAAGCTAACATTATGCATTCTTTTCCGTCCACCGTTACGTGAGGCTGCGATGGTCCCTCTAGATTTCTTATCGTCCAAGTCAATCCCTCTTCTTTCATTTCTTCGTACTTTTCCATCAAATAATCAGTCTTATCTGCCATGCTATCGGTCTCCTTTCAACCTCCCTAATGATTTAACCAACTTAAATTTTTCTAAGGCTTTCCCCAACCCCCACCACCTGGAGTTTCTATCCTTATAGATTCTCCTTCTCGGAGTTCGGTTGTGATCATTCCACCTATTTCTTTTCTACCATTGTCGATCTTCAGATTTCGTCCTACCCAGCCATCTTTTCCTCCGTTCACTCCTTTAGGTGGTCTTTGCCGTTTTTGAGATTGTATGGAAACTTCTGCATCTTCGAGAAGTTTTATCTCTCTTACTATCCCATCTCCACCGTTATGTTCTCCTTTACCTCCTGAATCTTCTCTAAGCTTGTAAGCTGTGACTCTCAACGGATAATCGTTCTCTATCGATTCTACAGGTGTATTTTTAGTGTTGGTCATATGGACGTGGACTCCACTTTCTCCCTCCGCTGAAGAAGTAGCTCCTGCTCCACCACCGATGGTTTCATAATATGTGAAATCTTCACTTCCGATGATCAGGTTGTTCATCGTACCCTGACTCTCCGCAGGTATCTTTTCAGGTAATATCTCAAAAAGTCCTCTCAATATCAGTTCTACAACTCTTTGAGATGTCTCTACGTTTCCTGCAGAAACTGCGGCAGGAGGTTCAGGGTTTAAAATGCTTTTTTCCGGTACTTCTACTTCAAGAGGTTTGTAACAACCGTTGTTGACCGGAACATCTTTGGGTAAGAGACACCGCAAGATATAATATACTGCCGAAAAAGTCACAGGTTTAGGAGCATTGATGTTCCCTTTTACTTGAGGATCAGTGCCTGAAAAATCAAATCTCATCTCGCTATCTTCTATCTCGATCTGCACTTTCAATTTCACGTCCCTTTTCCATTCGATGAAATCCTCTGAATCTACCACCACATTTGGCAGTTCTTCTATCATGTTTCTGGTCCTCTTCTCCGAATATTTCATCACTTGATCCTTGAAAGCATGATAATCTTCTAAACCGAACTTTTCAACGGTCTTCGTGAGCTCTTTAGCTCCTTTTTCATTGGCTCCTATCTGTGCTCTTATATCGCCTATCCTCTCTCTCGCAGAGCGAGATTTTCGAAGTAGATCGAGAACTTCCTGATCTATTTCACCCTGAGAAACTAAAAGTCTTGGAGAAATTACGATACCCTCTTCTTCTAAAGTTTTACTGTCTCCAGGCATCGACCCAGGAGTTTCACCTCCTATGTCTGAGTGGTGTGCTCGATTCACCACGTATCCTAACAATTCTTCATTCAAGAAAACCGGTTTTATCACGGTTATGTCTGGAAGATGTGTACCTCCTGAATAGGGATCGTTCAAAATAACCTGATCTCCTTTTCCTGGCTGACAGGAGGATACGGCGCTCTTCAAAGCGTTGGGCATCGCTCCCAAATGTACTGGTATATGTTCTGCCTGAGCTATCATTTCTTTACCAGCGGTGAAAAGCGCGCAGGACTCATCTTTCCTCTCTTTTATGTTAGGAGAATATGCACTCCTTTGAAGAGCGGCGCCCATCTGTTCCGGTATAGCGGTAAAAGCATGCTTCATCACTTCAAGTTCTGTGGGTTTCAATTTCCTCATCAGTTCACCTCCATATCGATCACGCCTGAAGGTCTATTAGTCCATCTCCAACCTGGAGGGATCAAAATGGTCGAATTGACCGCCTCTATCACGCTCGGTCCTTCGCCTTTCTGTCCTTCTGAAAGATGATTTCTCAGGTATATAGAGGTCTTTTCACTTCCATCAGAAAAAAGACATTCTCGATCCGGTGGATGTTCTCCTGACTTTGAACTAAATTGAAGATCTTTTATTTCTCTTTCCTTCACTATCTCGATATGGACTCTAACGACTTCTATTTTTTCATTCCTGTTTGCGTATCCGTACTTTCTTTCATGTTCTTTATGAAATCTTGAAGAGATGTCCTCTTCTCGGCCAAAATATGGAATATTCATATGATAGCTTTGACCTTTGTATCTAAGGCCTAAAAGGATTCTTTCTTCGCCCTCTTCTTCTATCTCCGCTCTCATCTTGTCGATTGTATCTCTGATAGTTTTTTTGTCATCTAGAGATGACAATAAGGTCTTACTGTGATCATGGACTACATCGCCGGTCACCATACCTAATGCGGAAAAAACACCAGCCATAGGAGGTATTAGGACTCTCTCTATACCGAGTTCTTCAGCTATAGATGCGGCGTGAAGAGGTCCTGCTCCTCCAAAAGCAAGTATAGCGAAGTCTTCAGGATCTACACCTCTTTCGACCGTGATCCTTTTCATGGTCCTAGACATCTTTGAATTCGCAACTCTGAAGATGCCTAGCAAGGTTTCCTCATAACTCATCTCCAATTCTTCAGATAGACTTTCTATTGATCCCTTGGCTTTTTCGTAGTCGAGCCCCATCTCACCGCCCAGGAAATAATCTGGGTCTATATATCCCATCAGCAAAAGGGCATCGGTAACCGTCGGTCTTTCTCCCCCTCTTCCATAGCATACCGGTCCAGGTCTTGCTCCTGCACTTTCCGGCCCGACCCTTAAGGCGCCTCCTTCATCACATCGGGCGATACTTCCTCCTCCTGATCCTACCGTGACTATGTCGACCATCTTCGATTGTATAGGAAAGCCTTCGATCTCACCTTGGTCTTTCCAGGATATCTCGCCTTTCACTACAGTTGCCATGTCCGCACTCGTTCCTCCCATGTCAAAAGTAACAATATTCGGCATGTCCAATTCTTTTGCTATGAATGCTCCTCCAGCTACACCTCCGGCGGGACCGGAATATAAACAATCTACCGCATCGACTTTAGAACTTTTTTCTAATCCTCCGCCGGATTTCATTATATACGGCTCTTTTCCGAAGATGTCAGTAAGAGATGCGAAGTAATCTTGTACAAGAGGACCTAGATAGGAATCAAGGAGAGTGGTCAATCCTCTTTCGTACTCTCTGAATTCGCCCGTTACTTGATGAGAAAGAGAATGGTCTATGTTGTAATCGTCCAAAATATTTCCGATCTTTTTTTCCTGCTCCGGATTTTTATAAGAATGAAGTAGACATACAGCCGCGGAAAGTCCTTTTTCTTTGAGTTCTTCCGCTATCTTCTCTACTTCGTTTTCTTTTATTTCTTCTAAAATTTTACCGTCCGAGTCCGTTCTGCATGGAATCCCGAATATATTCTCTTTTTTAAGCGGAGGGCTCGGCTTATTTATCTCGAAATCATAAAGCTCAGGCCTGGTTTGTCTACCTATGAAAAGTATATCTTCAAATCCTTCATTTGTTAGGAAAGCAGACTCTATTCCCTTGCTCTCTATGAAGGCGTTAGTAGCTACTGTAGTACCGTGAAATACATCTCCTTTGACTTGAATATCTTCCTTTTCTAAAGCTTCTTTTATCGCTGCTTCAGGCTGATCAGGTGTAGTGGGTCTCTTGAAATGTTTGATACCGTTATCTAAAACCACAAAATCGGTGAAAGTCCCGCCTATATCTATGGATATTGACATGATACGCTAATGGTAAATGTATCGGGTAAATAGTTTTTTAGGAATCATACGAGCTAAAAGTTTTTAAGAGCAGTTTTTAATTCAGCTATATGCAGGAAAATAGTAGAGTTTCTGGAAAAATAGAGAAATTACTCATAACGGGTTTCGACGCTTTCGGCGGAGAATCTGTTAATCCCGCCTCGGAAGTAGTTCTAGAACTGGACAATATGGAGATAAATGGATGTAGGATGATTGCGAGAGAGATACCTACGATATACGGAGAATCTTCGGAGAAAGCAAAAGCGATGATCGACGAGTTAGAACCTGACGTCGTTCTTCATATAGGACAGGCGAGCGGAACTTACGGTATAAGGGTAGAGAGGATCGCTCATAATTTAGACGATGCAAGGATTGAAGACAATGATGGGAATCAACCGGTAGATGAAACTATATCTGAAGATGGACCTTTAGCTTACGACATAACTTTACCGACTAGAGAGATCGTGGAGGCGGTAAAAGATGAAGGAATACCTTCTTTCCTTTCTTACAGCGCCGGAACGTTCGTATGCAACCACGTCATCTATTCAACGGCTCACTATATCAATGAAAATGATCTTCCGATAGATTATGGATTCATACACGTTCCTTATCTTCCCGAGCAGGCGGTAGACAAAAACTCTCGTCCTCCAAGCATGTCTAAAGACACGATAAAACGTGCACTTATAACCACGATAAAAACGATCACGAAAGAGCGTTGAGAAGGCAAAAAACCAAATATCCAACATCTTTATCCTTTTGACATGTCAGAGGAGAAGAAGAATACAGTAAGGAAATACGCTCTGAGAAACGCGGTCAAGTTCGAAGGAGAAGCTACTGTAGGTCCGGTAATGGGAAAAGTGATGGGTGAAGGCGATGAGTTCAGAGAAGATCCACAGGGTACTAAGGAACTTATAAACGAAGTCGTCGAAGAGATCAACAAACTTTCTTTGAAAGAACAGAAAAATGAATTGAAAAAGGTGATGCCTGAATTCTTCGAAGAGGAAGAAGAGGAAGAAGAAGATCAACTTCCTGAAATTGAAGCTGAAAACGTCAAGATGAGGATGGCCCCTTATCCCTCTGGACCGCTTCACATAGGCAATGCGAGGATGGTTATTCTTAACGACGAATACGTTAAGAGGAATGATGGTACTCTGGTACTTTTTTATGACGATACTATCGGATCAGAAACAAAAAGACTTCTACCGGAAGCCTATGATATGATAAAAGAAGGATTGGAATGGTTGAACGTGGAGTGGCACGAAACCTACTACAAATCGGACAGGATGGACATTTACTACGAGTACGGAAAAAAGATACTGGAGATGGAGGAAGCCTACATATGCGAGTGTACACAGAAAAGTTTGAGAGAGAAAAGAGAGGCTGGGGAAGAGTGTGAGCATAGAGATCGACCGAAAGAAGAGAATCTAGAGATTTGGGAAAGGATGTTAGAAGGCGATGTCGAAGAAGGAAAAGCTGTCATGAGATTGAAAACGGACATGGAGCATCCTGATCCTGCTTTCAGAGATAGAGTCTTGTTCCGAATATCTAAAAATGAACATCCGAAAGTTGGAAAAGAATACTCCGTTTGGCCGCTGCTCGAATTTTCCTGGGCAGTAGATGATCACCTCATCGGGATGACACACATCCTCAGAGGAAAAGATCTAGTCATAGAAGATAGGATGGAAGAATATATCTGGGATCTGTTCGGATGGGAGAAACCTAAATTTCTTCATTACGGAATGTTGCGTTTAAAAGATATCAATCTGAGCAAGAGTGAATTTCAAAGGAAGATAA
>CAZRWG010000090.1:0-5486 GCA_964603805.1 uncultured Thermoplasmata archaeon | reverse complement strand
GAAGGAGTCGGACTCTGCAGAACTGAACACATGTTCTTTGAGCCAGAAAGGCTTGACGTGATGCAGGAGATGATCATCTCCGAAGATGATCAAGAAAGGAAAAAAGCTCTAGATAAACTTATGCCAATGCAGAAAAAGGATTTCAAAGAGCTTTTTAGAGTCATGGACGGACTTCCATTGACAATAAGATTATTAGACCCACCGCTTCACGAGTTCGCACCAACTGATAAAGAGACTCAGAAAGAATTAGCAAAAAGATTAGGTATCGATGTTGAGTCCATCAAAAGTAAAGTTGAGAGGTTGAAAGAAGCGAATCCCATGTTAGGTCACAGAGGTTGTCGTCTTGGCATAACATTCCCAGAAATCTATAAAATGCAGGTCAGATCTATACTAGAAGCGGCTTCAGAAGTGCAGGAAGAAGGCATAGAAGTAGAACCTCACATCATGGTGCCTCTCGTTGGAAAGGTGGAGGAATTTAAAAACGTTCAAGAGAAGGTGGTTGAGCCAGTTGAGGAAGAGGTTTTCGGAGATAAGCAAGAAGTTGATTATGACGTTGGAACGATGATCGAGATACCTAGGGCTGCGCTTACCGCGGATGAAATCGCGAAAGAAGCTGACTTCTTCTCATTTGGAACAAACGATCTAACCCAGATGGGATTTGGTTTCAGTCGAGACGATGTAGGCACTTTCGTTCCCAACTATCTCGACGAAGGGATCTTAGATGATGATCCATTCCAAGTACTGGACTCTGAAGGAATAGGCGAATTGGTCAAAATTGGTACGGAAAGAGGTAGAAATATCAAGGAAGGTCTTTCAGTAGGAATATGTGGTGAACACGGTGGAGAACCTTCTTCGGTGAAGTTCTGTTATCGTTCTGATCTCGACTATGTTAGTTGTTCGCCGTATAGAGTACCAGTAGCGAGAATCGCAGCTGCACAGGTAGTGATCGAAGACGAGAAAGAAGTCGACGAAGGTGTAGACGGTTATTGATTTTTTAGAAAAACTCTTTTCCTTTCTTTTAATCACTCGGCTTTACTTCAACATCTCTTTTTGAAGGTTTTTTGAAACGTTTGTGTGTCTGTTGAAATCCCATTTTCTTGTAGAACTCTTCGACTCCTGGATTTCCTATATTCAAATGGACACTCGCTCCCGAATCTTTGGGGATTACTTCCTCAGTGAGCTCCCTACCTATTCCTTCTCCTTGAAATTTTTCTTTTACGGCTATATGACCTATGTGAAACTTATCAAAAAAAGGTGTATGTACTCCTACTACTACACCCACGAGTTCATCCTGATGATACGCTGCAGTAACTCTTCCTTTTTTGAAACAATATTTTACGTCTTTTTCTAACGCCTCTCTTGAGATGAACTCGTGAAGATATTCGTGTAAGAGGTCAATAGAAGAATTCATCTCCTCCTTATCTATCGGTTCACCTTCTATACATTTAAATTTTATGTTTTCTTCCATTATCTTGCCCTCTCTACCTTAGGATTTCCTTTAATGAATTTTTCCTCGATCTTATCGGCAGTTTTAGTTGGCCTTCCTAGGAGAGCATCTTCTGCCGGAATACCATATTTCTTTTCATATCTCTTTATCCATCCCTCTACATCGATCCCTCCTTCGTGGTTTATACCTATGGATATTACTGAGTTAGGGTAGAAGAACTCTATGGTCTCTTTTTCTTTATCTAGATCAGGAGGATCAAATTCTGGGAGACCTTCTTTTTCTTCTCTACCAGGAGCGTGTATCAAAACAACACCATGGGGATGAACTCCTTTCATCAAAGCAAGAGGATTACCACCTTGAGGATGGACTATACATGCTTGGCCCTCGACTATTATCACATCATGATCGTTCTCGGTAGATGCTTTCCAAACTACATGTTCTGTCTCGCCGCTTAGGAAGTCGCCTCTGATGCCGTCGAGAGGAAATCCATATCTCGCTCCTTGTATAATTCCTGTCTGGCCCGTAGCGACGAAAGCTGGATTGTAGCCTCTATCCTGTAATTCTTTATACAATTCTATACCAAAGGGTCTTTTTCCGATAGCACAGTCGGTACCAGAAACAAGTATCCTAGGTGGATCATCTATATCTCTAAGCTTTCCAGTGAAGAAATGCGGATTTTCTGGTTCTTTCCTCGTGTCCCAAATCTCGACTCCATACTTCTCTGCTTTATTTTTAAACTCCTCATCTTCGGAGATATGATCATGGCAACCGTGAACTATGTCCATTCCATTTTCGATCGCTTCTAAAAAGATATCTTTATGATCATAGGGAAATGCTCCCCCATCTCTAGCGATACCGTTTATGAACGCTTTTGGCTTAGTCTCTAGTTTCTCTAACGCCTCTTTCAAATCATCGTAAATAGGGATATTATCTTCTACATCTTCGAGTACTTCACTAGCATAATCCTCATCTCTACTGCTGTCGATAATACCGATGATCTCATATTTTTCTGAAAACCTCACTAGACCGTTGGCTGTTTTTCCGTCAAGCTTCCCAAATTCTCCTTCAGCATATATCAATGCAGGTATTTTTTTCTCAATTCCGAACATGTTTTTCACCTGAAGTGAGTACAACAACATGAGTACCCGACTTATCTTTTTTATCCTCAAGATATCTTTCCAAAGCACCTAAAGCCGAAGCTGATGCTGGAAGACAATCAATATTTTCTTTTTCATACAACAAGTCTTTATATTTAACTAATTCTTCATCTCTTAGACCTACAGCTATTCCTTCAGTATCATAAATAGCGTTGATGGCTTCCTGCCCATCTAAAGACCGCCAATTTAATAGTGGTTCATTTACTTCTGATTCTCTGATATCTTCTGGTGAGAGTTCGATCATCTCTCTTTTTCCCTGTCTTATCGTTTCAATTATGGCGTTATTTCCTAGACTAGAAGCCCCCAACATGTGAGGTATATGCTCTGCTCTATCTTTTCTCCAAAGGAGTCTAAATCCTAGATGTAGACCCGCCAAGGTTGTTCCGTTACCTACAGCTACTGAGACAGTGTCAGGAGGTTGCTTAAGTTCTTCCTGTATCTCTTCTGCAACATCAACATATGCCACCAATGAAATCGGAGTGTTCTTTCCACCAGGATTTGCATCGTACCATCCATTTTTGGAAGCATTTTCTCTACTCGCTTCTACAGCTTCTTCATAACCTCCTTCCACCCTGAACACTTCACACGCATGGGCTTTTATCTTGTCTATCATTTCACCAGAATATTTCTTCGGGACAAAGACTTTGCAATCAAGTTTAGATTTGTTCGCGACAAAGCTCATCGCAACACCGTAGTTACCACACGAACCAACAGTTATAGTTTCATAGCCACGTATTATAGCATCGTCTACATGCTGTATCGCCAATCGATCTTTGTGTGTCCCTGTAGGATTTTCACCTTCTAGTTTAAGATACAGTTCGTCTACACCAAAATAGTCTTCTAGTCTTTTAGCTTCTAACAACGTTGTGTCGCCTATGCCGTAAGTCATCGACTCATCATATCTTTAGATATTGGATAAAAAAGTTTCTGTCTTACCTCGGGAAAATATAAGAAATAGGGTTTATTTGTATTCCTGACAACTGTCGCAGTACCACCGGCCATATTGATCTATATAGCGCATTTGACCACTGCAGTCCGGACACTGTTTTGCCCCCTGTTGTGGCTGTTGCTGTGGCTGTTGCTGTGGCTGTTGTTGTAGTTGTTGTTGTGGTTGTTGCTGTGGCTGTTGTTGTGGTTGTTGTTGTAGCTGTTGTTGTGGCTGTTGTTGTGGTTGTTGTTGAGGTTGTTGTTGTGGTTGTTGCTGCCATTGCTGTTGGGTCATTTGTTTTTTTCTTCTCACTTCAGCCATATCTGGTCTAACCACTAACCAGATTATGAGCCCTATTATGCTCAAGAAGAATCCTATTATGAACCATAGGACGCCGTTTTCATTCCTTTTTTCTGCATCTTTGTACATCCAGTAGCCTATCACTATACTTATTATTAGTGGGAGGAATCCTACAAAGCATAATACACCACCGCACAGCCCCTCCCATCCAATCTGCAGAGGAAAATTTGTTTCAAATTCTATCATGTTATCACCAAATAAGACAATTTTATTCCTTAGTTCTCAATTGTTTCTTGCTATAAATAATTTTTTAAATACCTCGCTTCTCCTGACATATTTTCATTGATTCATTTAACAGAATGAAGGGAATCAATCAATCTCTTTAGTCCTTCTAGCTCCCGACTGTCAAACCTATTTTATCTCAAAATACTAAATTGTACTAGAAAAATGATTAAAACCAAATATATTTATATACTAAGTGTATTCCCTTTTTGAGGATGAAAAAATGGAAAATCAACAACCACCTCCGCCCGGTGGAGGAATGACTAAGGAGAGGCCAACAGGGGTAACTATCCTAGCAGTTTTGTATGTGCTTAACGGCCTATTGATGCTCTCGGTTCCGGCAATGATAACTGCTGTCGTCCCTATGGAAATACCTTTTTTTGCAGAAATAGGACTCGTGTGCTGGGCTGTATTCGGAATACTTGCACTTCTGTACTTCGTAGTGGCTTGGGGTCTCTGGAAAGGCCAAGGATGGGCACGGATCGTCGCGATCATACTAGCGATACTAAGTCTATTGAATTTCCCAATAGGAACGATAATCGGTATAATCATACTGATATATCTGTTCAAAGACGATGTAAAAGCATACTTCGCCTAAAAAATCTTTTTTCTTTTTTATCTATTCTTCGTTAGTTGGATTTCCAATCCTGAAATAAGTGAAATATTCATTAAAATGAGAAAGCCTTATCAATGGATTAGAAACTGCTAGATTTCAGATTTCCTATATGAATTGGATAAAATTAAAAAAGGTTAAAAGTGTTCATTTGTACTCTTGACAATTATCGCAGTACCATCTGTTATATTCCTGTATGTAACGCATCTGTCCACCACAGGTAGGACATTGGTTCTCCTGCTGTTGCTGTTGGGGCGGAGGTGATGGTTGTTGCTGGGTTGATGGCGGTTGTTGTGATTGAGGCTGCTGGCCAGGTGGCGGGGTCTGCTGTTGCTGTTGTGGTGGTTGTCCAGGTGACGGAGTTGGAGAGGGCTGAGCTGCATGTACTGGGACCTTATAATCACCGCAGTTATCACAATACCAATTATCGTACTGCTGAATATATCTGAGAGGCGATCTACAGTCAGGACAATTTTTGGCCTCGATATCTACTTCGTCGATCTTCATATATCCCAGTAAAATCAAAACACCCGCTATCACCAGTCCAAATATGAATCCAAGTATCATATAGACTATCATCTCGTCCTTAGCTTCCTGGTATCTCCCCTGGTCTATAGGAGTTATTATGCTGTCTACGAATTTACCTTTGATGACGACAGCCAACACAGCTAGGACTATCCTGACTATACCATAGAATATATAGAAACCTGAATAGTATCCACCCCATAAAAAGGTGCCCCATAGTAAACCCCTAAGGAT
>CAZRWG010000089.1:0-5496 GCA_964603805.1 uncultured Thermoplasmata archaeon | reverse complement strand
GCCAATTGATGCTGAATGACCGTATTGTGGAGGATCATAGGTGAATTACCGCCAACGAAATTATGAGTCTCTGGTACTGTCAAGTCATAAACGTCTTTTGTTTCATCTTTCATTTCGACAGACTCTACTGGATCGGGCAAGAAATGATCTAGATGATTTTCAGCGATTTTATCCAATTCATCATCAGCAGTCATTGAACTGAATTTTTTGAAAATAGGTATACTCATTTTTTCTTCTTGGGTGGTATAGTTCGCTATCTTTATACCGTTTTCTTTGAACTTTTTTCTAGTAATTCCACTTTTCTCAAACTTTTTTTGAACCAGGTCAGGTGAAACTTTTACTGAATTCACGCCTCTGAAATATCTGCTGTCTTTTTCCAAATATCTTTTGATCTCTTCATACTTTTCATGATTTGTAGCTGTCTTTCTATAGAAATTCTTAAGTTCTTCTCCGGAGATCCTAACTCGGTGACTTTTACTAGATTCGGTGTCCTTTGAAGCAAGTCTAGGAGGAGTACCAATTCTAGTCAGAGCATAAGCTAGATCACTAGCCATCTCTTCGCTTGAAGTGCTTATCTCCACTTCATATTTAGAGAAACTACCATCGGCAAGATAATAACCTCTGACGAAAGCTGCAATCACATCTTCTCCACTTTTTAGCACTTTTCTTGGTATACAGCAACTTACCGATTTACTTCGCTCTGGAAATCCTAAAGATATTAGGAGATCTCTTAAGGCTTTACAGTTGACTTTTATTGATTTCACCGTTCTAGCGTGCTCCCTTTTGGGTTCCACATGGAAAAGTTTTTCGAGATGTTCTTCAACTCTAGACAAGAGTTCTTCATCATTGTTATAGAAGTGGACTGAATTTGTTTTCAAACTACCGTCTCCAAGAAGAAGTCCTAAAAGCTCAGCAAGTTCTTTATCAATCTTCTCTGGAACACTGATAGGAGTGGAACTCCTCTCACTTTTCACTTTCCTTATCTCATGGTCAATTCCTTTTACTTCTAAAATTTTCTCGGCTAGCTTCACTTTAGGTCTATTCCTTCCCAAAGCGTATTCAGTGAGAACATCTTCACTGATGTTCAATCTTTCAGCGAGTGTCTTTCTACTACCGAACTTTTCTTCAAGCTCATTTATGACTTTAACTATTTTATCGAAATCTTCACCGTATACTCTCTTTTCTGGTAGAAGATCTTCTACTACTAATTTTTCCGCTTTATTTTCTCCGCGGACAGAGAGTCTTCTTGGAGCTAAAAGTGTATCTCCCTCTTTTATCTCTCCTGCAGGTTTCTCTACAATCTCCATATCTGGAGTCAGAACGAACAATTTATGTACAGGAGTGAGTTCAACTTTACGACCTAATTTAGTATTGATGACTACGGTCGAATTCGTTTTGCCTTTATAAACACAAGTTGCGTTTTTTTCCACAACTTTCCCATCATCCATGGATAGTATCTTAAGTGGTTGTTCTAGTTCGATCAACTCTTCTTCACCATCCACTTTTCTATCTCCATCGTTTTTATACTCTTCATATACGTCTTCAATAGGTTTCATTGAGCCATCAGCAAACATAACAGATGTATCTCCTGTAACACATTTGCCAGTACCAAAACCTCCTGGTATAGCAGCCGTTCCTCCTTTAGCTAGTGGGAAGAAAGTATCTAAAACTCTTTGACCCGTAACCAAAAGTTCTCCTGGCTGTTTCTTATCCCTGATCGGTCTACCTACTCGAACTGGCCAACGCTGTTTCATACTTATTTCTTCCTCACTCTCTTCGTTCTCTAGAACCGCGATAGTTTCATTAATCGTATATTCTCCTTCCGGAACTATATCTTTTATTTCTCCACTCTTATCAGGAGGGACCATTACCCTGTGTTCGACCGTTTTAGTTTCTTCCACGATACCGAGGATATCTCCATGCTCGACTTCTTCACCTTCTTCAACTTTTGGTTCAAAATTCCATTTTTTTTCTTCGTCTAAAGGAGAAACTTCTATTCCTCTTTTTATGAAGTCGCCAGTTTCTTCAACTATGCCTTCAAGAGGTCTCTGTATACCATCATAGATCTGTTCTATAAGACCAGGACCTAATTCTAATGAGAGGGGCTCACCAGTTCTTTCTACAGGTTCGCCGGGTTTAACACCTCCAGTCTCTTCATACACCTGTATAGTAGCAACGTCTTCGTCGAGTTCGATAACTTCTCCGATTAAACCTTCCTCGCCGACTTCAACGACCTCGTACATCTCGACTCCTCTAAGCCCTTCAGCCTCTACAACTGGACCGGCTACATGGATTATACGTCCAACCCCTTCATCTTCATCAGTTTCCTTTATCTTGCTAATACTCTCCTCGGCTTCGTCTACCATATTTTTCTTCCTCCTGAACGGATTTTTAAATAATAATCTTTATGAAGTTCGCGTGTCCTCATCATGTTTCCTCCTGAGAAGTGATATCTATGCCTACTGCTCTTTTTATCTTACCCTTGAGTGGATCCTCCTTATCTTTAACTGCCCCCTCTTTATCAGGTATTTCTACAATAACAGGATACATCGTTCCTTTCCTCTTTTTCTCTTTTTCCTGCAGATGTTCTCTTATTTCCTCAGCTATACTCTCAGACAATAATATTACACCTACATCAGGTGATTCTGATAACTTATCTATCCGTTTTTTGCTTTCATATTCATCTCTTGGAGTATAAGTTTCATCTACCCCAGCAAGAGAGAAACCTAGAGCCATATCTTTTTTCCCAACCACTACGACTTTCTTCTTCATACATTATCCTCCAAGATCATCAACTCTTTGACCCTTATTGGATCAATACCTTCTTTTATACCACGAATCAAAGCTCTCATGTTCCTGAGTTCTAACTCCTTCCCAACAAGATATTTCAAAGTAGGTCCTACAGTAAGTATATGTTGATTATTAAGTTCAGTTACCATTTTGAGTAATTTTTTATCTAGGTAACTTTCAAAATCAAATCTCTCATCGGACTGCATCTTGCTCCTGATATCCTCATAAGTTGTTCCTTCCAATTGCACAAGAGCTTCGTCGATATTGGTGGATTCTGCCATCTCTTCTAGCTTCCATCTGGGCAATTCTCTCCCTTTAGGTAGAATGCAATTCTTGAGTCTTTCACTTTCAATTTCTTCTCTGATACCTCTCAATATTATTTTAATATTTAGAAAATCGACATATTTACCGAAAAAAAATCTGACAGGGGCTCTCTGCTCGGATTCTACTTTGAATATACCTTCCTTCAACTTATTGAATGCGTATTTGTCTAAGGTCACATCAAGTTCAAAGGGCTTTTCTTCCCATTCCTTCTTTTCTAGAACCTCTTCGAGTTCGGTGTCTCTTAATATCGAGAGGGCTTCCTGCAGATTTCTAGCAGAGGTGAGGTCATCTATAATTTTTTCATTTATCTCTTCAACAGGATGAAGCCGCTCCTGAAGTTCTTCCAAACTATCCTCTTTTATCGCTTTGATCGCGCGTTTTGCCATTTTCACATCGTATCTCGAAAGCCAGGCTTTAGTGAACCCTTTTGTCTCGTCTGGGGAAGTCCGGTGAGCCTTTTTCATCAGCTCGATGTTTTTTTTCTCGAGTTCCATCTCGACTTTATCGATATCTTCTCTAGCTTCTTTGGAAATTTCATATCCGTCCTCCTCTAGTTCGGAATAGACTTCATTGAGGTTGCCCCCTTCTACCAGATCAGAGATCTTTTTTTCTTTCAAATATGGATTTCCACTTGATCGGAAGACCGCATTTGGGTAGGTAAAATTCGCTATACTGATCACCACACGGTAATAACTCAAGAAAAGGATTATCACCAGAAGTAGAGCTAAACCGATGATCAAGAAAACGAAGTTAGTTAATCCTAAACTATCTATGAGCTCCTCTAACACTTACTCTTCCTCCGGAAATAATATATCAGATATTTCTTTTCTGAGCTGCTTCTTCTTTCGTTCTAGATTTGCTTCAAAGGTCAAATCTATAGTGGCTCCTTTATCTGAAACTGCCTTTATACCACCGATTGAATTTAGATCACCGATCACTTTCAAAGAAGGATCTATGTTACTGACCATATCTTTGACTTGATCTTCAGATTCTTTTGGACAATGGATTTCTACTTCTCCCTCCAGCAGCTCTTTAACCTTTTCTATAGACTCTTCGAGATATTCTTCATAATCTTCTGGACCCATCTCTCTCAATTTTTTTCTGCTGTTATCGAAGACTCTCTCGATCATCTCTTCCCTGACATTCAACCTTTTCTTTCTAGATTCCAATTCAGCTTGAGAGATGATCCTGTTCTTCAACGTCTTTATCTCTCTTTCTTTTTCTTTCTCTAATTCTTTCAATCTTCTTTTTTTTTCCAGTTCTATTTCTTCTCTGATCTCTTCTGCTTTTTCTTTCTCTTTCTCCATTATGGAGTCAATCTTGTTCTGAACGTCTCTTTCTATCTTCTCTACGATCTTTTCCACTGAAATCTCTCTCACCCCATGAATCCAAGCGAGACTATGATGAGTATCGCCACTAGTAGTCCAAAAATCGCGAAAGTCTCTGACATCACGCTGAATATCATACCTTTACCGAATGTCTCTTCTCTGTTAGCTACGGCGGCTATAGCAGAACCAGATGTGATACCTTGACCTATACCAGAAATTCCGGCGATACCGATAGAAAGACCAGCTCCTACAGCGGCGATCCCCATGCCCATGGTCATCGTTGGCTCGTCTCCCATCATTCCGCTGAATACTATAAGGAGTATGCCTATCAGAAGCCCGTAGATTGCCTGGGTTTCAGGAAGAACTGAAAAGACCATACCTCTACCGAACATGCTCTCATCTTCCGCGACAGTAGCGACACCACTAGCAGAGGCTATACCCTGTCCAATACCAGAAAGTCCGGCAATCCCAACAGAAAGTCCAGCTCCGATACCGACAAGACCTATCGGAACATCTATTCCAGCCATGGCATCCCCTCCCCCTAAAAGACCACTGAATATCATCAGTAAGATCGAGAGCAACAATCCATAGATAGCCTGGGTTTCAGGGAGAACTGAGAAAACCATACCTCTACCGAACATCTCGCTGTCCTCCGCCACAGTAGCTATTCCACTAGCTGAAGAGATGCCCTGGCCTATAGCAGATAATCCAGCAAGACCTACCGCTAATCCGATCCCTACGGCCATGATACCTACAGGTATCGAGATTGGTCCTGTAGCTCCGATCACACCGGTGAAAAGTAAGATCAATATAGCCACTAGAAGACCGTAGATAGCCTGAGTTTGAGGTAGCGCCTGAAACACAAGTGATAAGCCGAACTTGTCCGGTTTTTCGGCTATAGTTCCTGCGCCGGCGGCACCGGCTATACCGACACCGATTCCGGCGCCCATGCCGGCTATACCCACAGCGAGCCCGGCCCCTATGGTCGCTAAAAACATGCCTCGGTTATCATCCTCTACAATTATGGTAACTTCGTCTTCTAAGGGATCATCAG
>CAZRWG010000088.1:0-5519 GCA_964603805.1 uncultured Thermoplasmata archaeon | reverse complement strand
GAACTCCTAACAATCCAGGTTCGTCGACGTAAGCATCTACCACGAGAATATCGACTTTTTCTCTTCTATCTACTGGCTTCTGCCACCTTTCATTCATCATAATCCTTTAGAGCCTTTTTTGCCTTTTTTATAGTTCCTGTGGTTATGATGGTCTTCACATTCCCATCACCGATCTTTATTTCGTTCAGTATCTCTAAAGCTCTTTGTTTCCCAGTGTGTTTGCATCTAACTATCCCTTTATCTCCTTCAAAAACGGTCAACCACGGTTTTATATTTTCATATTCATCTCTCGAAAATTCCGATCTAATAGCGTTTATCATACCTCTTCTTTCTGTCTCTGAACCTTCGATTATAAAGGAGATGTATCTCTGTCTGTCTTCGCCTACGACCATCACTCCAAATAGAGACTCTCTCTTTTTATAAATTGCCCAACTAGGTTTATGTAAAAATTTCAAGTACTTCATACAACAAACATTAGGTTTATTTATTCCCCACTAGCATGTTAGAATGATGAAAAAGTTCTATTACCCAGGGAAAAAGTTCCCCAGCGTTTCTATTACTGGGAATTACTGCGCTCTTTCTTGCCCCCATTGTGAGGGTAGATTTTTGGAGGGGATGACCTCAATGTCAAATCCAAAGGAACTCTATGAATTCGCGATAGAACTAGAAGAATCAGGTGGAACAGGTTTTCTTCTCAGTGGAGGATGCACAAATCAGGGGAAAGTACCCATAGAGAAGTATTTCAATATACTCTCCAAAATAGATGAAAATACCCAACTTTCCATTAATGTTCACACAGGACTGCCTACTAAGGAGATGGTTAAAGGACTAATAAATGCAAAAGTTGACGCAGTTTCTTATGACATGATCGGATCTAAAAAGACAATAAAAAGAGTTTATGGTTTAGATGCCACACCGGAAGATTACAAAAAGGGATACCATATGTTGAAAAATGCCGGGCTTAAAGTTGTCCCTCACATTACCGTAGGGCTAAACCAAGGAAAACTAGATGGGGAATTCAAAGCTATAAAGATATTAAAAAATCCTGAAAAAATAGTATTGAACTCTTTAATACCAGATAATTTTGGGAAGAGAGTGTTAAAAAAGGATTTCTTCTCGGTAATGGAACGGACTAGCGATTCAACAGATATCATTTTAGGATGTATGAGAGAAAGAGGGAGGCATGAGATGGAGATTCAAGCTTTAAAACGAGGAGCTATAGGGATAGTTTTACCTTCAAAAAAGACTGAAAGATGGGCTAAAAAGAAGTTCAATGTAGAAAAGGTAGAGAAGTGTTGCGCCGTTTAACGGTAGATGCCCTCGCCCGTGTACTTCTTTTTGATAGGATAAAATATTGCGCTGGATTGCGCAAATACACCCATGTAAAAAAACGATAAGATTGAAAATGAAAGCTGTCTGCTCGGGAATAATTCCTGTCTGACTTGATAATTAATATAGATGTCCTCGGAAGAATTAATATGAACAATCAATTCTTGAAATTGAGTTGTATCGAAATCTTCGAAGAAATAAGAACTACCATTATTTTGGTCTACTATATCACTAGTTTCCTTCTCGTAAATGCTTACATGTATTATAACGTTGTTTGTAGTGTTAATATATACACTTTCTAACCTTCTAAAGTTTAGTCTGCATCTGGTTGTCAATTCAAGCTCTTCTCTCTCATCTTCTGCTAAAAAAATATTATCCTCGATCGAGGATGCATCGTTTATCACACCAGTCAGATAGGGAGTGTATATGACTCCAAAGATAATTAAAGCCACAACAGCAAGAACGATAGACTTCCTCATCGAATTTCTCGCTAGTAAATATTTTATGCTGTAACTCCTATGTCGTTTTATTCTTAAAATCCTAAAGATGATTGAGCCAATAATTATTATGAGTATCCATCCAAAGAGCATCAAAATAGAATGATATACTGGCATGTAAAAAGGATCTAAAGAGGATTCATTAAAATACATCAAAAAAGGAAAAAGGATTATTATTCCTAGTATTTGGGGTATCAACAATTTTCTTTTAAGCTTTTTGACTCGCTCTATCTCATGGGACCCTTCTATCTTTTCTTGAAGTTCTTTCAATCTCTTGTTTCGGGTTATTTCTCTTCTATTACTTGACTTAACCCTCAATTTTTTAAATTTTTCTTCTAAATCTGTATCATTTTTCCAAGGTTTCTCTTTCTTACCCGCCATAAGGCAAATTAAGTAATTCGTAATTCCTTTATAGGAGTTTCGCCCCCAGTTTTAGTACAAAAAAAGGTACGGCAAATTCAGGTATCGACATCTTTTCTTGCAGGTCAAATTCTTCATTCCTAACCTTTACATTTTCTATCTCAGGTAATCTTTCGAATCTAATCTCATATTCTTTATCGGTAAGAAAATCAGGTACTGCATCAGACAATGGATCAAATTCTTCCAATAAATCAAAATCGATTTTTTGAACTATCAAAAACGAAGAACCATGAATAGAAGATGGCAATCTGATCAATCTTTTCGTGTCTCCGGTCACTGGTTCATCTGTAGATCCGATTATCTTAGAACCAATTTCCTGCACATTTTCTTCTTTTAGTATGCCTTCAATTATTTTTTTGAATGTAGATGCATTAACCATTCTCTTCTCTTCAGAAAACACATCTAGAACACCTTCATCTATGATTTTTTTCCATTTTCCTTCTTCAAAAAGATCCTGATAAAGACCTGTTGCGGTTTTAACTCCGATACCATGTTTCTCTTTCATTTCTTTTACTACTTTCTTTTTCTCCATCTCATTCCATCTTCTTAAAAGTTCAGACGTCAGTCTTCTAGTCTTTTTTCTCCAACCACCTTCGTCTTCATTTGGTAATCTATGTACTTTCTTAACATTATCTATATCTTTATATTCCCCTATCTTTATATTTTCATACGGGAGGATAACATCTAAATCTAATCCGACTCCAGTTATATAATCTACAATCTCCCTTCTTGCCTGATTAGAGAGTCCGAAAATTTCATTTTTCCTAACGTGAACGTGGTAACCCCTATTACCAGAAAAGAACAATTCCATATCTTTTTGTTCTATTCCAAAATCATCTACTAAGAAATCATCGATTAGTAATCTACATTTTTCCTTAACCTTCTTTAACTGATCGAAGTAATTCAGTTCCTCACTCCCCGGGATATGATCAGCATCAAGATCAAACACTAAATCTGCACCAAGCCATTCTTTATCCGCCATCGGAGCTTTTGGATTAGAATAATAAGCGGTAGAATAATATGAGTGAAGAGGGGTTTTTTTCTTCAAAAAATCTTTCACTTCCGCTTTAGATCTAAAAGCAACTGGACGGTGCATTCCTTCACTATTAAAATAAACAAAGGCGAATTCCCTCATCGTAAATCTATAGGGAAGTGATGGATCTACAGTAGAATAATAATCCCTTAAAACTCGAGAGAGAAACCTTCGGGTTTTATCACTTCTGTTCACAAAAAACTAATTCAAGTGTTAAGTAAAATATTTTTGGATGGTGTTAATCTTAAAGTTAATTTTCGTTTTACTCACAAACTGCTCTACACAAAATTTATTTACTACCTAAAACAGATATCCATCTTGATGGGTTATAAAGCAACTACAGGTGGATTATTCGCCTTCATGATCGTCCTATTCATCGTGATAGGATTTCTTATAGGCGATATATTTATGGGTAACTGGATAGTAGGAACTATCTTCTTCTTGATCATCGCAGCTGTTATGAACCTGGTAGCATATTTTTACAGTCATAAATTGATACTCCGGTCCCATAATGCAAAAATCATCGATGAGCAGGACAATCCTAGATTATTCAGACTTGTTAAAGATGTATCTTATAAAGCAGGCATAGAAATGCCAAAAGTCGCGATCGTTCCTTCGGATACGCCGAATGCTTTCGCAACAGGCAGAAATGAAGATAATGCAGTGGTGGCTGCTACAGAAGGCATTCTAAATACACTAGATGATGAAGAATTGAAGGCTGTATTGGCCCACGAAGTAGGCCATATACAGAACAGAGATATGTTAGTGATGAGTATAGCCGCTACACTTGCCGGAGCTATAACTTTCATGGCAAGGATGGTCTGGTTCCAGATGATGTTCAGCCGTAGAAGGATAAATCCGATATTCCTAGTCGCTATGATCTTAGCACCAATCGGCGCAATAATAATTAAGTTAGCGATATCCCGAAAAAGAGAATTTATGGCAGACAAAAAAGGGGCTGAAATATCCAAAAATCCAAATGCTTTAGCTAGTGCATTAGAAAAACTTTCGACTAAAAATAAAAGCAATCCCATGAAGAGCAAAAGTACGACTACATCTTCTCTCTTCATAGTCAATCCATTCAAATCAAGCGGTTTTGTCAACCTTTTTTCATCACATCCCCCTACAGAAGAAAGGGTCAAGAGGCTAAGAAAGATGGCTACTGATTTCAGTTATATGTGAATTTGTATAATTTTCTCCGAACTCTTCACAAATCTATAAGTATTAATTCCATTTTGGGTAATGTGTGAGTGCAGAAAGTTCAGCTCCTGGAAAAGTTATCCTTTTCGGAGAACACGCTGTCGTTTACGGTGAACCCGCTTTATCTCTAGCTGTAGATAGGAGAATAAAATGTAAGATATCCTCATCCTCATCTGAGACTTACGTTAATGGATATCCTATCAATAGAAAGCATCACAGCTATATCCTCCAATGCGTGGAAAAAGTAGAAACGGATGAAAAGTTTGAGATAGAAACAGAGAGTGACTTACCTAGTGGAGCGGGTATGGGATCTTCCGCAGCTGTTACCGTTTCCACATTAGGAGGTTTGAAGGAGTTTCTATCAGAGACTTTTGAAGAAAAAAAGATCGCTAAAGATGCTTTCGAAGTCGAGTTCGATGTTCAAGGAAGCGCTAGTCCTATAGATACATCAACTTCGACTCACGGAAATGCTATCATGATCTCAAAAGACAAAAAGGAAAATTTTCTGTGGAAGATTGAAAAAGATGAAAATATTTGGAATATTCATCACCAAGATATTCCTGATATCGACCTTGTGATAGGAGACACTGGTGTCCATTCTCCTACAGGCCCATTGGTGGATAAAGTACGTAAGTTTTATGAAAAGAGCAATTTTGCAAAAGAAATAATCGAGGATATAGGAAAGATTGTAGAAAAAGCTACCTATCTTCTGAAGAACGAAGAGTTAGAAGTTGTCGGAAAGCTCATGAACGAGAATCATCAGTTACTCTCGATACTAGGTGTCAGTCATCCTAAGCTAGAAAAGTTGATCCGAGGAGCAAGAAAATATTCTTATGGTGCAAAACTAACCGGAGCTGGCGGGGGAGGGTCTATGATCGCACTTACAGATAAGCCTGAAAAAGTCGCTGAAGAGATAGATAGTAGAGGAGGAACTCCTTACATCATAAAATCAACAAAAAAAGGGTTGATTACCAGCGAGTAAACTCTGCCTAAGCCTCACCTTCCTAGACTATAAAGATCTCTGAAATTCAGTACGAAAT
>CAZRWG010000087.1:0-5603 GCA_964603805.1 uncultured Thermoplasmata archaeon | reverse complement strand
TTGAAAGCCGAGATATCAAAGCAGTAGAGGTTATACCAGAAGTGAATCTTGAAGCGGTCGAACGCAAGCAAAGAGAGAATCCCGAGGATGGAAAAGATTTGAATCGAATATTCCCTGGAGACGAAAACGGTACAAAATCAGAGCGTTTAGCTCGGCAAACCTTCGAAAAAGCAAAAGATTTCGACCGTCTCATAGATCTCCACACCTACGGAAAAAACAGCCGCTGTGTTCCGTACATGCTCACCGACTTGAATGAAGATTATAATCGGAACTTTTGTGAGGATGTAGGCTTGAACAACGCCGTACAAACAGGAGGTACCGGAGGTCAATTGTTCTTAGAAACATCAAAACTAGGCATGCCTTCGATGATCATCGAAGCTGGAGGGTCAGAATGGTATAGAGATGAATTAGAAATGGTAAAAAGAGCTGTTCTATCTCTCATTTTTAACGACGAATTTAAAGATGAAGAAAATGAAGTTTCTTATTATGAATATTATGACAGGATAAGACCCGAATCTAAAGGATACTTTAAACCTAAAAAAGAACCGGGAGACCGTGTAGACAAAGGCGAAGTGATAGGCCTCCTTGCTGAAGAAGGGGTCAAAGCTCCTTTCTCTGGCTTCATTCTTGGATTGAAAATGGCGAGCGAATATAGACCTGAGAGAGAAAGTGTAGCGGCAATAGCTAGAAAGGAAAAGTAATCAATCTTCCTGCAACTGGGATTCTATCATATCTTCTACTTCTTCTAGAAATTCTTCCTCCTTACCACATGGTATCAAAGCTCCTGCGGCGATGTCATGCCCTCCACCTTCCCCTCCGACTATTTTAGAACACTCAGTCATTACAGAGGAAAGATCTAATCCTTCATCCACCAGCCTTTTAGTTCCCCTAGAAGATACCTTTACTCCTTCTCGTTCTTCCGACTCGGCGAAGGCAATTATAGGTAATCTTCTATCTACATCACCTGAACCTAGTACCATACCTGCTACGGTTCCGACGACAGTGTCTGGAATCTCGTCTTCTCCGTGGAAGTATTGGAGATGCTCTCTTTCCTCAACGCCGGTAGATTCAACGCGTTTTAAACAATCTACAAGCACTTTCTGGTGACCTTTGAGGAGAGATTTTGCCTTCTTGAGATTTTCTTCTCTATCTCCTAAACATACCTTCAAACCTATCTCTCCTTTTTCGTATCTACCACAGGAATTCAATAATGTAGAAAATTCCTTCGCCTCGTGAAGCATACTCCCCTTTTCTTCATCAGGGAATTCATATACCTCTCCTACTAAACTCTTAACGTATTCAACCGGATATCCTCTATCTAACATCCTTTTGCCTAGACCGGATAAAATTCTCCTTTTTTCCTCTTTTGAAAGATCATACCATCTTCTCCAATTTTCTCCCTTTTTTAAAGGTATATCTTTTTCTACCAAAAAATTTGTGCAAGCGGATTCATCACCTGTCAAACCAGGGAGAATAGGATCTGAAGCATATTCTAAAAGCTTTGGAAGAGGTCTACTCTCTACTCCATACAAGGTAGTATCTTTCCTTTTGACCACAACTCCAGTTTCTATACCCTCTTTCAATATTTCCCTATTCATCCCAACCAATTGGTTATCTTCAGCAGCTTGCAGATCGCCAACAGCACCAACGATTGCCAATTTACTCAAATCTTTATTATTTTCATCCATTGCTTTAGCGACCAAATACGTAGTTCCAGAACCAGAAAGTTCTTTAGCACCGTCTAGACCATATCGATGAGGATTTAGTTCCAAAACACTTGAATTACCATAATTCAAAATATTCTCCCTATCCATGATATCTGGAGGACCGGCCTTACCTTGAGGTTCATGGTGATCTGTGATGACACAATCGATACCTTTAAGGCTTTTCAATTGGCCACTACCGAGATCCGTGAACCAAATCAATCTATCCTCCTCAGAGGAATTAAAACCGTCTATCTCGCTCTCATCGAGCTGTTTTATGAATTTTACCTTAACATCTTTGCCAGCTCTTTCAAGAGCTTTGCAGGCTATACTTGCCGAAGTTATACCGTCGGCGTCTATATGAGAGACAATTTGGACCTCATCATAAGATTGTATTTTTTTCGCTAACTCTTTTGCTTTTTCTTTCACGAATCTTGCGTACCTCCTGAAGGGTAAATAAATGTTATCTTCCCTTTTATCCTTTCCTAATCGGTCGAATTATCAAAAAATTTCATATACTATCTAAGTGTAAATAATATTGCATATGGATACAAATTTTACGGCCAAGGAAAAAGTCCTCGTTCATCTACTTAATTACTATGGGGAAGAAGAAGGGTACGCACTCCCTGTTGAATTGACACAAGAAGGGATGGCAAATCGTTTAGACCTCAAGCAGAATACAGTATCTTATGCCGTTAGAACTCTAGTTAAGGACGATTTATTGAAAGAAGAAACCAGACGAATAAAGGACAAAAAACAACAAAGAAAGGCCTATTTCCTCACAGAGAAGGGGTTCAAAAAAGCAAAGGAAACAAAAGAAAAAATGGCTAATACAGAAGTCGACATTCTACCTGAAAGGGAAAAAAGTTCTATCAAGCTCGGAGAGGTCAATGCGTACTTCCAGACTAAATTATCTTTATTAGACATAGTGAATGAGATCGAAAAAGAAGGTTCCCTTGAAATAGAAAAAGAACCGATAGATCAATCATTTGAAGCATATCTTAAGGAATTATCCTCCTCCGAGAAAAGCCATCCAAAATTGGAAGAGTTGATGGATGTTTGGGATGAAGGAAATAATCCAATCTCAATCGTCGGAAAAGAAGGGACGGGAAAAACCACACTCCTAAGTAATCTGATTGATGAGATAAAGGAAGATAACAATGTATTCTATTTTAACGTGAAAAGCTATCAAGGCCCTATGCATCTTTGGACAAGTCTGTCCGAATTTCTTGAAAAATGTGGACAGTACACTCTCTCTTCCTATTTGAAGTCAAGCGATAAATTGGAGAGTAAAGAAAGAATCAAGCGATTTTTTACGGACATCAAAGAGCTGAGGAGCGTTTTCATATTTGACGATATCCATAATAACGAAAAACTCTTAGAAATAATCAAGGAGATAATCTTTTTAAAAGATGAAACTAAAAATTCTCGATTTATTGTCTCAAAAGAGAGGGAAGATATCGGTCTTACTTTCGAAAATCAGGAAGAGATAATATTAGATTCTTCAAATCTACTTTTAAGCGATTTAAAAGATTTTTACGAGGAAAATGAAAACATTTCATCTATAGGTGAGATCCTAGATTATTACATAACCGATGAAGAATATTGGTCTCTAGCACTCCTTTCAGTTTTCAGAGAGTCAGTCAACAAGAAGGCCTTATCTCTATTAGAACCAGTAACTCCTGAGATGGTCAAGAACCTTATAAGTACACCCCTAATTGATATCACTATCAAGGAGAAATATATAAAAACACATTCATTGATAAATAAAGAAATCAGTGAGTCTGTTACGGTCGAAGAGATAAATTGGCTCCATGAAATTGCCTCGGAATATTATATCAATGAGCCCACTCGAGGTGTGGAGCATGCTATTGAAAAATTATATCATTTGCTTAAGGGGGGTAAATATAGTTCTTTTCAAGAGGACATAGAAAAAGACTCAAAGGATATATTGGCTAAAGGGTACTATGATTCTCTCATAGATTTGATAGATGAATACGGAGTGGAAAACCAAGATAATTCTATCACTTTCATCAAAGCCGAGGCTTATAGGAAGAAAGATCTTCATAAAGATGCTCTGGATTCTTACAATAGGATAATAGAATCAGAGGATGAACCTTTACTGATAACGAAAGCATACATGGGTTCTGCATCTACAAAAGAATCACAAGGTAACTACAAACAAGCTCTCTCTGAATATGATAACGCTAGAGAATTAGCAGAAGATATAGAAAATAAATCAGAAAAAGAAAAATTGATAGGTATGATACTATTTAGACAAGGTTCTCTTCTTAGTGAAAAAGGAGAATATTCAAAGGCAGAAGAATATATCACTGAAGCTATAAACACACTGAAAAAAGATGAACACTCTCTTTTAACTACAGCTAATTTCGTGATGGCTAGGATAAAAAAATTGAACGGTGACTTGAACGAAGCTATCCATTATTTTGGGAATGGATTAGAGCAATGGGAACAGATAAAAGAAACTTATCAGAGAGTCGGGGGTCTAAAAGAGATAGGTTCATTTTATACCATACTTAGAGAACTCAACAGTGCAGAAGAGTATTTGAAAGAAGCAGTCGATATTTCCGAAAGATTCGGATACTGGGATCTGAAAGCATCTGCTCTTATCTCTTTAACCGAATGTTATCTAGAAAAAAGAAAGATCGATGAAGCAATCCAGACTGGAACAAAAGCAAAAGATCTTCTAGATGAGATAGATGACGAGAGTGGGAAAGCTCTCGCTCACACTTTATTAGGCAATGCTTACAGTATTTTAGAGAACCTTGAGAAAGCCGAAGAACATTACAACAAATCGATCTCTATTTACCAGAAAACAGGAGCTTCGTACAAACTCGGTTTGGCTTATTTTTCCTTGGCAAAATTACAGGAAAAAAAAGGTAATAAAGAAGGGATAGCAGATAATTACAGGAAAGCGATTCTTTCATTTTCAGGTAGTGGTGCAAATTGGATGGCAGAAAGAGTTGAAAAGGAAATGGAGAGTATACCTATCTCTATGTGATACGGGGGATAAGATGGCAAAGCTAGACAAAGACATGATGGAGAACTTTATATTTGATAAAAAAATTCAGGATGAAAGTGTAGTGATGGGACCCGCCTACGGCGAAGATGCCGCAGTTATCGACCTAGGTGACTTTTATATGGTTATGCATTCTGACCCGATATCAGGTGCTAAAGATAATATAGGTTGGTTAGCTATAAATATTGCAGCCAATGACCTAGCTGTTTGTGGAGCAGCTCCAAGATGGGCTCTTCTCACCATACAGTTTCCTTCAAATCATCAGAAAACAGAGATACAGGAAGTTATGGAGGATCTCTATGATGCCTCTCAAAAACTCAATATCGAGATAATAGGCGGACATTCCGAAATGATAGGACAAATCGATCAACCTTTGGTGACAACCGCACTGGTCGGCACAACAAAAAACCCAATATACACTAGAGGTGCTGAACCTGGAGATAAAATAGTTCAGATAGATGAAGCTGGACTAGAAGGCACTTGGATACTAGCCTCCGATTTTGATTTAGAATTAGAACGTAGAGGAGTAGATAACAAGGTGTTAGAAGAAGCAAAGTCCTTGAGAGAAGATATCAGTGTTGTTGAATCAGCACTAAAGATCAAAGACAAAGTGAACTCGATGCATGACCCTACTGAAGGAGGGATTTTTCAGGGCCTTTATGAGATGGCACATGCCTCAAAGAACGAATTTTTTATCCATTCCCGACCTGAATTGAAAGATATAACGATAGAGATTTGTGATAAATTGAATCTAGACCCTTTCAGACTGATCTCCTCTGGTTGTCTTTTAGCCACGGTTCCAGATTCAATTGACTTGAATATAGGAAACGTGATCGGCGAAGTCAGAGAAGGAGAACCAG
>CAZRWG010000086.1:0-5640 GCA_964603805.1 uncultured Thermoplasmata archaeon | reverse complement strand
AAACGTCCGACAGAAAATAGGATGTAGATGATAGTATAAAAGTCTTGGGGTTATAAACGGTGATGAGTTCTTCCAGTTTAATTCACTGTAAGCTTTGGCTTTGGATATCTTTGAAAAGTTCTACCGCCGCCTGCGATTCCATACCGCTGTTTTTCAAAACAGAGTCGAACACGAAGAATACTGTAGTATATTCGTCAGACTCATCTACCGTCTGTATCTCTATCTCAGATTCTGATATTTCTTCAAACATTTTTTAACCATCTTTTTTATTCAGCTACCCAAACTTGGTATTTGATGTCCTTATTTTTCAGTTCTTCCATTATCCTATCCCTTATCATTTCTTTGGGTTTATGAACCATAGGGACTCTTTCCTTCAAATCGTCGAAGGAATCAAATTCGCCGTTTTTCTTTCTTTCATCTATTATAGCATTCATCTTTTTCTTTCCAAGGCCTGGAAGAAGCTCCAACATATGATACTTTTTCGTTATCGGATGGGCTTTATTATAGAATTCTAAAAAACGATCTTCCTCTTGATCTATGATTTCTTTTATTATATATGGTACCTCGCTTTTGGCCGCGTTGGTTAATTTGTTCCAACTTATCCGGCTTTTCACGTGTTTTACCTTCTCTCTTTTGTCCATATCCTTCCCTATGTAAACTTTATCTCCAACTAGAAAGTTCTTACCTTCTTTCGGTATTAGTTCAAAAAGTTTGAATTCGTCTTTTCCTAAAGCGAGGACCAGACTTTCGTGCTGATAGTCTTTAGAGTCAGGTCTGCCTTCTGGCATATAATCTAACACGTAAGCATAATCCTCCATAGTTCCTCCCTCAAAGATATTTTTTAATAGTATTTATTATTTTTTCTGCTTCATCATCCGAAGGGGTATATCTATCCTGTTGAAAAACAGCTCTTACACCGTCTTTGTCTTCCGGCAAAATATCTGCTAGTTTGAAAGCCGATTCCTCTTTGACGAACTCGAATTCTTCCATAAGGTCTTCTATCAGGTCTTCAGTCTCCTCTAACGATAACTTTACAAATGTTTCGGCATGGCTCAATGCCAAACTTTGTTCATATCTTAATTCTCTTTCTTCAGACTCTTCACTAAGGAGTTCCTTGACCTCTGCCAATGAAACATATCTAGGTTCCTCTTCTGACATGAGAATATCTCCTCTATTCTAGTTCTTCCAGATGTTCTGATCTGGTAATCACTTTCTTTTTCTTTCCTCCGTCTTTGACCTCGACTACGAAAGCATTTCCCTGTTTACCTTGGATCACTCCTATTTTTCCCTGGAATCTTCTATGAGGTTGAGCTTTATGAACACTAGGTTCAATTTTTATCTTCACTTTTTCGCCTTCCTCGAACTCCTTCAAGGCTTTGTTTATAGGGATAAGCCCTCTTTCGCTCGGCTTTTTTCTTAGTATCTTGCGCGTGCCCTGTCGGGTACCTTTGGATCTTTTCATATTTCTTCACCTTCAGGATAATGGATTTTTAATACATCTAATTTATCTACTTCACATTGAGTTTCGAGCAGTTCTGCGAAACTCGGCTGAGTTCTGTCTTCGTCTCCTTTGATGAACTCTTTAACGTACGTACCTGCCTCACATTTGATATCGAGTGTAACGCTATTACCTTCCGATGAGACCAATTCCATATCTATGATCGTACGTTTTCTTACTTTATCTGATCTCCGGTGACTAACTCGCCTAGGTGTTCTCTGCGAAATCTCTTGTCCCACCAATTCATCCTTGACCTTTTTAAGTTTTGCCCTTCCTATCGCGTCCTCAAGCGTGACTTTGACTCTATAAGTCTTCTCAGCTCTCGCCTGTTTAAGCTCTACGACTTTCTCTTTGTAGGTAAACTTCAATGAATTTACCTGAACATTATCGCTCTGGTTAATCCGGTTCGCTAGTTCTTCTAAATCAATTTTTCTCTTGACTGGTTCTTTGATCTCCATGACAAAAGGCCTTCCGTTTCCCAACATCTTCGCATCTATATCTTCTCTACCCATGCCGTGTAGGGTGAAGTCTTCTCCGGAAGTCATCTCCAATAAAGGCTCTCCGATGATCTCTTCTACACTGTTTTCATAAAATTTTCCTGTTCCGCCGCACTCATCACAACCTTTACCTCTGCACCTTTTACATATCCATTTTGTTTGAGGTATATCCCGACTCAACTTTTTGTACCTTCCGTACACGAAAATAGGAGATATTTCGACATCGACGCTGTCGAATCTCGTGTCAATTATAGCTTTGATATCCGGCGTCTTGAGGTTGACTTCTTTATTGATCTTTTTTTGAACTAGCTTTCCTACTTCTCTGTTCACTTCTGATTTTATTGGTTCACCAGTCGCCAAATTTAGTTCGGTCCAAATTTTTTCTTCGTTCTCTTCTATCTCGGGATCTATCCTAGAGCCCACGAGAAAATCGTCAAACTCATATTCCTCTAGATTTTCCGAAATCAATTCAGCGAACTTCCCTACCTCCTGAAAAAGGTCATCACAGAGTTCACAATTATCTGATTCTTCTGGCACTTCTTTTTTCTGCTCTTCAAAAGTGAACATCGCATAAAAAATGCGTAGACTTTTGCCTCTTTCCGCGTTAGTGATCCCTGTTCCAAGCTGTGCAAATAATCTGCCCAGACAGTGATCGCATAGGTCTTTTTCCAATGCACTTTCAACTTTCTCTAGTGACTCCATCTCGGTAATGGTTACGACTCGATATATTTAGATTTACCGTCCTAGTTCGGTAATAAAAGGCACTAACAGGTATAAAAAGTCGTATCTTTTCCTGTAAAACTGACTATCGGCCTAAGTCACGTGCTATCTTATGAAGTCTTTCTTTCGTGACTAACAGAACTGTTACAACTACAGTTATAAATCCTGCTTCTAAGATAAATCCTTGCTGTATGAAAATTCCGATTAGGAAGGTGATAAACAGCGCTACTGGAGTAGTTATACCTATGGTTTTGATCTCATATTTGAGATAGGCCAACAATATAGAAAATCCACCGAAGATTATAACCCCGACTTCTATGAATCTTAAACCAATCGTAGCAGAGAGGAATGAGAACAAAACTCCAGACATCGAGGTAAGTGGGAAGGTTCTTACACCTGCAATGACCCTCGGTTTCTTTTTTTCATGTTCTCTCTCTAGACCTATCAACCCGCCCATACCTATAGCTAAGAGGATATGCACCGCGAATACTAAGTCAATAGTTCCGATTTCCATGTTATCTATCAGTGAATACTGATTATTTTTTACTTTCCCCTGATAAGAATCAAATAACACTTTCCTTTTCGTAAATATCATGAATTCGAAAGGTCTCAGGTCTAGCGCTAGGGATTATCTTTCAAAAGAACCAGTAGTAAATTCATACCAGATAGCGAGATTGAACGAAGAGGAAACTGAAGTATTCTTGAAAGAGGAAGAGGATAAACAAGGTGTTCTGCTTCGAAAAGAGGGCACACTCACGATGAGAGGTTCATTTGAGGGAATAAAGGAAATTCTTATGGAAAATATCGAAAAGGGAGATGATTTTAGATTCCATGCTGTGGATCCAAACTCTTTTAGAGCAACTCAAGAAGTACTCGAAATCGATGACGATAGACCAACATGGTTGCTTAGAAGAGAATATGAAAAACCCAAAGAACCTAATACAGAAGTTGATACTCTCCGCAAAGAAGATGCGTCGGTGATAAACGAATATTGGGGTTTATCCAGTAGAGACTCTACAGATTATATCAAAGAGCGTATCGAAAAAGGCCCCGCCTTCGGAATTAGGAGAGATGGAGATCTCGTTGGATGGTGCCTCACCCATTTTGTCACGGAAACTACCATGGTTTTAGGAATGCTCCACATCAAAGAAGAGTGGAGGAGAAAGGGATTCGCTAAAGACTTGACAGAAAAACTTTGTCTGAAAGCCGAAGAGGATGAGCTAGTCCCGGCAGTCCAGATATTCAAAGATAATGAACCCTCTATCTCTTTGGCTTCAGATCTTGGATTTGAGATAAGGGCGGATCATCACTGGTTCAACGGTTCTAGAGAAGAAAAATGAATATTACTTCAGGATTTTAACAGTAAAAAAAGAAATATATAACATCAATCTTTAAGCATGGTATATGCGGACCAGTCAACCGATAGTCAGCGTTCTGGGTCATGTCGACCATGGCAAAACTACTTTTTTAGATAGGATCAGGGGAACTGCTGTTCAGAAAAGAGAGGCGGGAGCAATAACTCAGCATATAGGCGCTACGGAAGTTCCGATAGAAGCATTGAAAGAAGCTTGTTCCGACTTGGGATGTGATATCGATTTTAGATTGCCTGGTCTGTTGTTCATTGATACTCCTGGTCATCATTCTTTCATCAATCTACGCTCTAGAGGGGGTGCTCTTGCGGACTTGGCTGTTTTGATAGTCGATATAAATGACGGTTTCATGCCTCAATCATTAGAATCTCTCGACATACTAAAAAGGGAAAAAACTCCTTTTGTTGTTGGAGCTAACAAGTTAGACAAGATACCAGGCTGGAGATCTGAGAATAAACCTTTCGTAAAGAACCTTCAAAGCCAAACCGATGATGCGAAAAGCAGGATGACTGACGCTCTATATGAGATGATAGGAGACCTTTACGACAAAGGTTTCTCCGCAGATAGATACGATAAAGTTGATGATTTTTCGCAGAATATAGGTATCGTTCCGATGAGTGCTGAAACAGGAGAGGGGATAGAAGATATCCTAATGACATTGATAGGACTCGCCCAAACTTATCTTGAAGACCAAATACAGGTTGAAGAAGGTCCTGGTGAAGGAACTATCCTTGAGGTAAAGGAAGAGACGGGATTGGGGACTACACTTGATACTATAATACACAATGGAGTAATAAGGAAAAACGATGAGGTCGTTATAGGGACTAGAAATGAGCCGGTACACACTAAAGTCAAAGCCTTGATGAGACCGAAGCCTATGGATGAGATAAGAGATCCAAGTGAAAAATTTGAGGAAGTGAAGGAGGTAGGAGCTGCAGCGGGGATCAAATTAGTTACTCCGGAATGTGAAGGGGTTTTGGCTGGGGCTCCTCTGATGGTAGTTGGGGATAAAAAAGTTGAAGATGTTATGAATTTGGTGAGAAAAGAGAGCGAAGCCAACATTGAGACAGAAGATGAAGGTGTAATAATAAAAGCAGATGCTATCGGATCCCTAGAAGGACTAGCTTTCGAGCTGGAAGATGAAGATATACCTATATTGAAAGCCGGGATAGGAGATGTCTCCAAAAAAGATATAACGGATGCTGTCGCAATCGATGACCCTCTTCAAAAAGTCATACTCGCACTCAATGTAAATGTGCTTCCCGATGCTAGGGAAAAATTGAAGGAAGAAGACGTGAAAGTCTTCCAGCACGATGTCGTCTATCGACTTGTAGAAGAGTACGAAGAGTGGATGAAAAAGAAAAAGGAAGAACTAGAGAAGAAAAGAAGAGAGAAGATTGTGCATCCCGCTAAGTTCCGTATCTTGGAGGATCATGTTTTTAGGATGTCTAAACCCGCGATAGTCGGTGTTAGAGTATTGGCGGGAACTCTCAGACCTGAGAGAAGGTTATTGAATAAGGAGGGAAGAGTTCTTGGGGAGATAAAGAGTATTAGA
>CAZRWG010000085.1:0-5743 GCA_964603805.1 uncultured Thermoplasmata archaeon | reverse complement strand
CCGTTGACCGTGATGGAAAGATGGTCTGCCAAAACTGCGGATCAAAATTCCATAGGAGAGAACTGGTCAAAAAGATCCGAAAACGTTCCTTTTAGAAAAGAGAAGACTAAGCATCCAATTAGCTAATGAAAACAAAAAAATTAAGAGGAACGTTATAATTGGAAGACCATGAAGATATCTATCATCGGTACTGGGTATGTAGGACTGGTTAGTGGAGTCGGTTTTGCCAAACACGGACATGAGGTTAACTGCGTCGATGTAGATGAGGATATAGTAGAATCGATAAATAATGCGATACCTCCGATTTATGAGAAAGGCTTAAAAGAACTGCTTGAAAAAGTAGTTGAATCAGGTAAATTATCTGCGACAACCGATCTAAGGAACGCTGTTGATAAAACTGATATCACATTCATCTGTGTTGGCACGCCTTCAAAGAAAGACGGTAGCATAGATACGAGCGCTATTGAGGGCGCGGCTGAGGAAATTTCTAAGGCAATAGATGAAAAGGACGAATATCACATTGTGGTTGTTAAAAGCACAGTAACTCCTGGTACCACCGATGGATTAGTCAAGCCGATACTCGAATCTGACGGGAAAAAAGTGGGTGATGATTTCGGCCTCGGGATGAATCCGGAGTTTTTAAGGGAAGGTGTCGCTTTAAATGATTTTTTGGATCCAGACAGGATAGTCATAGGTGGTTGGGATGAGAGAAGTAGAGAGACGATAAAGCAGGTCTACGAGAGATTTGAAGTCCCTAAATTAATCACAGATATAAGGACAGCTGAGATGATAAAATATACTTCTAATGCATTACTAGCCACAAAGATCTCATTTGCCAACGAAATGTCGAGAATATGTGAGGAGGTAGGTATCGATGTTTACGATGTTATGGATGGAGTCGGACTCGACCATAGGATAAAAAGAGATTTCTTAAATGCTGGTCCTGGTTTTGGAGGGAGCTGTTTTCCTAAAGATGTCAAAGCTATCAAGAATTTAGCTAGAGAAAGAGGAATAGAAACGAAGCTGCTCGAAGCTGTTTTGTCTATAAACGATGAACAGCCTATCCATACGGTCGAAATATTAGAAAAGAAGTTGGGTGACCTAAAAGGAAGAAAAGTTACTGTTCTAGGACTCACTTTCAAAGGTGGCACCGACGATACTAGAGAGACGAGAGCTTTACCTATAGTGAAAAGTTTGTTAGATAAAGGGGCTGATGTTACCGGGTATGATCCTGAAGGGATGGATAATTTTGCAGAATTGATCGATGGAATAAACTATGCAGATAGTATAGAAGATGCTTTGATGGATGCTGAAGCCTGCATCATACAAAATGATTGGGGAGAATTCAGTGAGTTAGAGGAAAAAGATTTCGAAGTCATGAAGGATAAGATCGTATTAGACGGGAGAAGAGTGCTTGACGAAGATAAATTAAGTGAAAATATAACCTATTTGAGTATAGGAAAAGGTCAACTCGATTAAGTTTATAAACCGGCGATAAGATATGAGGCCAATGGTAGAATTCAGAAAGCTCATTTGCTTCACAGTAATCATACTTTTGCTTGTAGGTCCAACGTCTGCTTTGAGTATAGTTAGTGCAGAAGAACAACCGATTGTTGGAGAGTATGATCCTCCGTATGAAAGAACGGTAGATAGAGGCGAAAAAACCACCTTCCGTTGGACTATAGAAAAAGAAGAAGATCATCCGGATTATACTGTAAGGATAAATACAGAAGGTTTCGAAGGATTTGATCTACAATTAGATCCTGAAGATAATTTCATATTAGAAGATGATAGAATAGTGACTTTGATTGTAGAAGTTCCCCACTTTCCAGAGGTAGAGAAGATTGATGGATACGTTATTTTTTCCTTCAGCAGAGAAGGTATAACTCAACATGAGGTAGAGAGAGTTGTAACTATAAATGTAGGTGATCTTCCAGATACGGTGGAAGCAAACACTATCATCGGCGGATTCAGAAATCCTTTACCTCCACCCCTAGATGGTCCTATCGGCGCGTTCATACTAAATATTCTGATTTGGTTCACTATAGGAATGATCGTGTTTTTCGTTATAACACCTTTTCTACATCGACTCACTAAAAAAACGGAAAGCGATCTTGATAGGCTTATGGTGAAAATGATAAGAAGACCTCTACTCATCTTTATTTTCTTATATGGGCTCATCCATTCATTAGTCAGGCTTGATATCCCATTTGAAGTTAGAGCAGGTCTTTACCAGATATATTCCCTATTAGCTCTCGCGATAGGTATCTATGTAACTTATAAAATATTAGACGGAGTGTTAGATGAAATCTCGGTAAGACGAGGCGGGGAATCTTCGCCCTTTGGCAGAGTTTTGAAACCGGTTTTTGAGAAAGCTGGGTTGATAATAATACTCCTAGGCGGTCTTGTAATAGGATTGAGAATCCTAGGCATTCAAGTAACAGCTCTTCTCGCTGGTGCAGGAGTTTTAGGTCTTGTTGTCGCTTTTGCGGCACAAGACACTCTTTCGAACTTTTTCAGCGGTATGCATCTTCTTTTAGACAGGCCATTCACCATCGGTGACGTATTGGAATTGGAAAGCGGAGAGTACTGTAGAGTGGAAAGTGTAGGGATGAGGAGCACGAAGCTCTACAACATAAGAGACCACGAGATGATAATACTCCCGAATAATGCTATAGCCAATCAAAAGATCAAGAATTTAGCAGAGCCAGATAGGAAGAAGAGAGTTTTGGTGAATGTCGGTGTAGCTTACGGATCTGATATCGAGCGGGTTAAAGAGATACTTCACGAAGTTTTAAAAGAACAGGATTGTGTGATCACTGAGGAAGGATTCGAACCTGTAGTGAGATTCAGTGATTTTGCCGATTCTAGTTTAGATTTCAACCTTCGCTTCTGGATCGATGATTATTTAAGACAATGGGACGTCGCTAGCGCCATACGTGACAAGATAGATCAGGAATTCAGAGAAGCTGAAGTTACCATACCATTCCCACAGCGCACGGTTTGGATGAAGAAGGAGAAAGACGAAGAAGACTGATTTAAATGTCTCTTAAAATACCTTTTATTTTCTTTTTTGCTAATTCGTAATCTTCTTTTTCCAGATCGAAGAGTTCTCCCTTTTGTCCATATTTTCTTACTTGATTTCTATGGAGTACAGCGAGAACAGGTTCCTCGCTGTACAATAGTTCCTCCATCTTTTCAACAAAATAATCGGAATATAATTCCATAGTTCCGATCTCATCTATCACGATTACGTCGCAATCTTCTGATATACCCGTTAAAGATTTTTCAGTTAATCTGTTCAAGTCTTCCATATTTACTCTATATCTACTGACCCTAGGTCCTTCCTCCACGTTTACGTGAGCTAAGATACCTTCCTCACCACTTTTTATATCAACCAACTTGAAACCCTTTCTTTCTCCGTTTTCTCTTATATCTGGTGTCCTAAGACCTTCTGCCTTCAAGTCCATCTCTTCGAGAATTTCTCTCACCAAAGTACTTTTTCCAGATCGTGGTGGGCCGGTTATGAATATGTTGTTTTGTTTCATATTTCTCACCTTTTTGTTCATCATATTTTTCCTTTGATCCAATAATGATCTTCCCATTTGCCTTTATCAGTGATGATGAAACCATGTTTTTCTAACAACTTTACGGCCTCATCCAACATCAATCTCTCATGAGTTGGAGGGCCTCTCTCTGTGATTACCTCCTTATCCCAATCTACAATTGATATTTTTCCGTCACTCTTCATGATCCTTGAAAGTTCATCTAAAGTCTCCATATCCCCTATTTCGTGCAATACGTTCAACAGAAAACATTTGTTGACTTCTTTGTCAGATATCGGAATTTTTCCCTCTTCAGAAAGAACTACATCTATATTTTCACATCCTTTTTCTTCACACTTTTTCCTTAGCTCTTCCAACATCTCTTCTTGAACATCAACAGCGTATACCTTTCCATTTTCTACTATCTCGGAAAGAGGAAATGTCAAGAATCCGGTACCTGCACCGAGGTCTAAAACAACATCTTCAGGTTCTAGGTCAAGTAAAGAAATTACTTTTTCAGGAAGTAATCTATTTTTTCTCTCTTCAGAGTCGAGGAACGCCGCGTGCTTAGGATCGTATTTGGACATGATGATAAATAAGTTTAGTCACAAATAAAATTAACTCAAGAAAAGATTTATTTATATACTCCTCTATATAGCGGATATGGCGAAGGGAACGATAATCGCGATGGGAGGAAATATCGATCTTAGACCTGATACTCCGCTTTTTAAAGAATATTTTAACATAGCTCAGAAGATTACTCCGGGCACGCCTACTATAGCTATCATACCTACCGCAAGTGGTTCACCCGAGACGAGCATGGAAGGCTACAGCAATCTATTTGAGAGTTTCAGCTCGAAAACTGTGGTGATAAATCCTCAAGACAGAGAAGAGGCAAACCGAGATGAAACGATAGAAAAAGTTGAGAAGAGTGATGCTTTCTTTTTGACCGGTGGACATCAGCTTCGTATAACCGCACTTTTAGGTGGTACCAAACTTTTAGATAAGTTGAAGGAAAAATTTGAAGACGGTGCATTGATCGGAGGAACGAGCGCCGGCTCTGTATGTTTGACTTCTATCATGATTTCTGGCAATCTTTTGGAGAGACCTTTTGTGCATGGTCAGGTCGAACTTACACAGGGGCTTGGGTTCATTCCGGATATGGTGATAGATACACACTTCACCGAAAGAGGAAGGTTTCCTAGATTGATTCACGTGGTTAGCGAAAATCCGGGCACGCGCGGAGTAGGAATAGGTGAAGGGACCGCTACGGTATGGGATATCGAAAAAGAGGAATTCCGAGTCATCGGTAGAAATACAGTAGCAGTAGTAGATGGTATACATATTTCTAAAAACAATGCTCCAGATTTAGGACTCGGCGAACCTATATCGGTAAGTGGAGTTACAGTCCATGTGCTCAGCGGTGGGGCACGTTTCGATTATGATAAATGCGAGATGTTCCTACCTGAAGATGATTAATCTCTATATTTATTTTTGATTATCTCTTCAGGATCGAATATTTTGTCTAAACTCTCTTCTGGAAGAACCTCTTTCTCTCTAGCCAGTTCCTCTATAGGCATGTCTTTTTCCATCGCCTCTTTAGCGAGTTCAGACGCTTTTAAATATCCAATCTCTGTGGAGAGTAAAGTGGCTAGAGCTGGAGTCATTTCTAAATTTCTTTTACAGATTTCTTCATTGGCTTTGATCCCTCGGACACATCTTTTTTCGAAAACAGGGATATAGTTATGCAGTATCTCTATCGAATCTATAATATTATATGCGATGAGAGGAACCATAACGTTCATCTCCATCTGTCCCGCTTGGTTAGCTAAAGTAACAGCTGAATCTCTACCAACGATCTGGAAACATATCATATTCAAGCATTCCGCCATGACCGGATTCACTTTCCCCGGCATTATTGATGAACCTGGTTGAACTTCCGGAAGTTCTATTTCAGCTATCCCAGTTTTTGGACCAGATCCTAGCAATCTCAGATCATTAGCTATCCGGATGAACTCGGTTGCTAGGTCCTTTAGACAAGAGGAATAGTCAGCCATCTGGGAACGACTATGGATGAGCTCAAAAGAGTTTTTTGCAGGCTTAAAATCTCTATCTAGAAGATCAGAGAGTTCTTTTATCACACTTTTTCTATAACCTTCGGGCGTGTTAGCTCCTCTACCAGTAGCTGTACCACCTAT
>CAZRWG010000084.1:0-5803 GCA_964603805.1 uncultured Thermoplasmata archaeon | reverse complement strand
AAGCTATTGAAAGCTTTTGGAAAGGAATGGGAAGTGAGCAGGATTCCGCATTTGGTGATAGGGAACACATGAGATGAATTGAAGTCTTTAACCTTTTTTTTCTAATTTTTTGATTAGTAATTCTCCTCTTTTACCGTCCCACTTTTTACTTTTTTCTACTACTTTGAATTTATAATCATAGTTGGGGGCTTCCAGAACGAGGCTCTCATATTCCCCACCTTCTCCAGAGATGTTTATACCATATTTTTCTTGTAAATTTTTCAGATCTTGAATACATTTTTCATCAATCGTTCTTCCGAGCCATTCTTCGTCAAGACCATAAGCGGACACGCTAACGATAATGCTTCGGAAACCATTCTTCAAAAGATCTTCTAACAGCTCAGATTGATCCATCTTCCATACTGGGGCAAACATATCAAGTGATAGCTCCGCGGAGATACTCTCTATCCTCTCCATCTGGTAATTAGAAGCAACGGCACCTGTTATGAGACCTGTTATCTCTAAATTTTTTAACTCATTTTTGAGATCTATCAATTCCTTTTCTTTTTCACCGGGGGTCTCGATCTTCACTAATTCTGTATCTAAAGATTTTGCAAGTTTTGGTACAAGGTGAAGATTAGGTTTATGGAACATGTAAGAATCGGATCTATCGGGATATACAGTAACTAGGTGAGAAACATCTAATCCTAGGTTCTGGGCTTTCCAAAGAGCTAGAGAAGAATCCTTTCCACCTGAAAAAAGGGCTGCATATCCCATAAGGTTCTTCTACTCAGTTTCAGATATGACCTTTTGATATTTTGGATGTTTTCGTCTCTCAATTCTTTTTTCTTTGTCTTTGAATATTCTTTTTTTCAGGTTATCAAGTGCAATGTCCAAAGCCTTAAGCATATTCCAATCGAATTCCTTGGAGTAAAGCATACCATGGTCGGTATTCAAACGTAATCTAACGCTGTATTTTTTTTGCTCACCCTCTTCCTGATGTGAAACCACGTGTACATTCAAAACGAGAGGTTTGACGACTTGGTTAATCTTCCTTAAGTAACGCTGGATTATGTCGTACATCTGATCATATACTTCAGGTTCTTCTTCAAGTCCACTTATCTGGACATATACCTGTTCTTCTTCCCGAAAACTAGTCAACATCTCGATTAGGTCATATTGGGTCAATATACCTTTGATTTCCCTATCCTTCGTAGCGACCAATGTAGAGATATCATTTTCATTCATCTTTCTAGCCGCGTCGTGGATCTTTGAATTGGGCTCAGTAGTGATAGGCGGCTCAGACATCAAGCTTTTGATTTCCATATTCTGGTAAGGAGAATCTCTTTCACCACTTCTAACTCCCTTTTCCTGCCTAGAAATGGGTTTTGCGGCTCCTTTTAATATATCTTGTATACCGATCATGCCTCTAAGGGTCCCGTGTTTATCAACTACTGGTAAAACCCTCACGTCATATCTTTTCATCATAGCTCTAGCTTTTCCAATATTTTCGTCTTCTCGTATGGTTGCGGGGGAGGGTGTCATGAATTCTTTCACAGTGGTCTTTTTTAATTCTTCTAATTTTGGTATGACTTCAGTAATATTTTTTCTGGTTAAGAACCCGATATATTCTCCGGATTTTGAGGTAACAGGCACACCTCGATAGTCAGAGGAGAGCAACATCTCACTGACATCAACAAGGGAATCGTTTTCGTCTATACTCGGACCACTATGGATAATATGTTTGATTTTTGTAGAGAAGGAGAGATTCCGCCGTTCTATAAAAACAGTATCGCTTAGAACCCCTACCACCTGACCATCCTGAACAACGGGTACTTCATCCATATCATGTTTTTTCATTAAACCAATGGCATCTGAAACAGAGTCCTTTGGATCCGCATGAGGCACTTTTTCGCTCATTATGTCTTTAGCTTTGAAATCATTTACTCTAGCCATGTTTTCATCCCTTTCTTTTTTGTAGAGAATATACTCCCCAACATAAGGATTTTGCCCTTAACAAATATGTCAGGAAGAACAGAAACGATTTAATATGTTGTTTATAATTCACCACAGGAAGGTGTTCCTATGAAAGAAGAAGCGGATTACATATACGAGCAGTCCAAGAAACACACCGAGTGGTTCTCTAAATCACTTCCTATGATAGCCTCCGAAAATATAATAAGTCCGATGGCTAGAGACTTGATGCTTTCTGAATTGCAAGATAAATATGCAGAAGGGCCGCCCGGTGATAGATACTATGAAGGTAACAAATATGTCGATAATATAGAACTGAAAGTGCAAGAATTGGCAAAAGACCTCTTCGGGGTTGATTACGCCGATGTTAGACCCATCTCCGGCACTAATGCAAACCAAGCTGTTTTGATGGCCTTAGGCGGACCGGATAAAAGTATAACTGCAGTGGATGTCTCCGACGGCGCACACATTAGTAGTGCTAAATTTGGATCGGTGGGCATGAGAGGTATGAAACCAAAAACCTATCCATTTAATGTTGAGGAGATGAACATCGATCTCGAAGGAACTAAAGAATTACTTAGAAAAGAAGAACCAGATATAGCACTTTTTGGTAGATCGGTATTCATGTTTCCTCCTCCACTAGAAGAACTACAGGAAGTCTTCGAGGAGGTCGGTTGCTACGTTTGGTATGACGCAGCTCACGTTCTAGGTTTGATAGCTGCGGGTGAATTCCAGCAGCCCATGGAATACGGTGTAGAAGTTATGACTGGAAGTACCCATAAGACTTTACCTGGACCTCAGCGAGGTATAATACTTTCAAACCCAAGAGATGAAGAGATGGAAGAAAGACTTTTCTTCGGCATGTTCCCGGGAGTGGTTTCTAATCACCATCTTCATTCTATGGCTGCTCTAGGTGTTGCAATCGCTGAACATCAGAAATTTGGTGAGGAATATGCGGCTCAAATAATAAAGAATGCGCAGGCACTAGGTCAGTCACTTCACGAAAGAGGAATAAACGTCCTATGCGATCATAAAGGCTTCACTAAATCTCATACACTCGCTATAGATGTTCAAGACCAAGGTGGTGGTGAGACGCTTGTTGAGGCGCTGGAAGATGCCAATATAATAGCCAACAAGAATTTAATGCCGTGGGATGACGTGGATAGTGCTAATGAACCTAGTGGTATAAGATTGGGAAGCCAAGCTCTAACTCGTTTGGGAATGAAAGAACCTCATATGGACGAGGTTGCCGAGTTAATCAAACGGATAATCATCGATGATGAAGATCCAGAGAAAGTCAAACAAGACGTGATTGAATTCAGAAAGGACTTCCAAAAAATCAAATTCTGCTTCCACGATGACTTTAAAGCCCACGAACACTACACCATACTGGACTAAAAACCTTTTATTATTTTTAATTTTATAAATATAGAGATAGGGAGAAGAAATTTTATTCTAAAGTTTCTTCGTATTCTTTCGGGTCTAGTAAATTACCTAGTTCGTCTTCATCCGTTATCTCAAGTACGACTATCCAACCCTCTCCGTAGGGATCCTTGTTCATGATCTCTGGAGCTCCTTCAAGTTCTCCGTTAACCTCTTTTACCGTTCCAGAGAGTGGAGCATAAAGGTCCGAAACAGTCTTAACGGATTCGATAACCCCGAGCATATCTCCTTTATTTAATTCCTCACCAACCTCGGGAAGTTCAACATAAACGATATCTCCTAGTTCGTCCTGTGCATAGTCTGTTATCCCGTAGCGGGCTTCTTCATCGCTCATTTCTATCCATTCATGATCTTCAGTATACTTCAGATTGTCGGGTATTTCGCTCATTTTAGCACCATTTCTAAAAAAGAATAGAGTTATTTAAGGTAATCGGCTTATCCTTCCTCTCTATCGTCATATACTATTTTCCCACCGACTACAGTCATTTTCACATCTATATCTCTCACATCTTCCGCCTCTAGAGGATTTTCTGTCAAGACCACGAAATCGGCGAATTTACCTTCCTCAAAAGAGCCATATAGATCCTCATCTCTAGAAGCATAAGCTCCAGCAGAGATGTAACTTTTAAGGGCGTTATATGTAGAAATTCTTTGGTTTAAAATGGGGTGGTTTGTGGCACAATATATGTTGAATAGAGGTGATAAAAAGATATTATCAGAACCAAAAGCCATGTCGATCAAAGCTCTTTGGATATCCCAGTAGGGATTACATTTTTTTACTCTCTCTTTTCCAAGCCGTTTTTCATTCATCTCTGTGGATGATGACCATTTATACGCGTAATTGGGCTGGGTAGATAAGACCATATTTAGATCACGTATCCTTTTAATGTTCTCTTCCCAGAGCATCTCAGCATGTTCGATCCTATGTCTCAACTCTTTATTTTTCTCAGAAGAGTTTTCGAAGGCATCTAAAACTGTAGAAATCGCTCTATCTCCTATCGCATGAGTCATCATCTGAAAATCCCCTTCTTCTGCCCTTTCTATTATATCCTCCATTTCTTCCCGGCTGAGTAAAAGCATTCCTCTGTTCCCTGGATCGTCCTCGTATTCTTCGTGAAGAGCTGCGCTCCTTGCCCCAATAGAACCGTCAGCATACATCTTTAATCCCTTGAGCGATAAAAATTCGCTAACTTGATTGGGTGATAATCCTTCAGCCTCGTCATGGTGTAGATAACAATTCACACGCAAATTTAGAGCTTCTTTCTCGTCTAATTCTTTATAAGCCTCCCAACTACTGCGATCAACTACGTCATGAACTGATGTTATTCCATTAGAATGTACTTTTTTGATGGCTCTCTTTATCGCTTCTATTTTTTCCTGTTTAGTGATAGACATAATGTCGTCTAGATTCCAAACAACTTCTTCTCTTAACAGACCTTTCTCTCTATCTACTCTTTTCCAGTCCTCACTTATTCTTTCTAATGCTTTAGAATTAGCTACCGCTATATGGCCACATATACGTTTTATTATTAATGGATGTTCTTCGGTAACCTCATCTAGATCCTCTTTAGTGGGATAGTCTGTTCTTTTCCAGGTAGACTCGTCGAATTTCACTCCGACTATCCATTCACCTACTGGTGTTTGAGAGGCTTCTTTTTCAAGATAATATTGGACACTCTCAAGAGTTTCCTCTTCGAATAAATTCACCCTTTCCATGTCTAGCCCTTCTTCGACGAGATGTGTATGAGAATCTATAAAACCGGGAAGAACAAAATTACCGTTAAGATCTACCTTCTCTTCTGACCCCCCCATTATTCTATCAAAATCATCGATATGTCTGATTTTCTTATCTTCAACCATAAATCCGTGGTATCTCTGGGACCTATTTTTAACAGGAATTACGTTACAATTGATGAATCCTTTGCTAATAGATAAAACCTCCTTGAATTTTTATAAAACTCTTTCGAGATCTTTACTCGCTTTTTTTGTTGCCTCCAATACCTTTTCGACATCGCTATCTAGACTTAACTTAGCCACCAAAATAGCTGATGGACCACATTCTTCTATCAATATTCGGGTATCAGTTAATTCCACAAGAACGTACTTCAGTTCCTCATCTAATTCAGAAGTCGCCGTTTCTGAAGACCCTAAAAGAATAGCTGACATCGCCACATAGGTCTCTTGATGTGCTTCTTTCGGTGTATCACCTGCAATATGCATTCCCGTACGGGAAACTAAAGTTAGGTTATCTATTCCTGACTCTTTTTTCACATCTTCTAAGACATTCTCGATTGTGCTTCCTGACATTTCGATCACAATATTTTTTGAAACAAACAGTTCCTTCTAAAATACGATTTACAATATTATAAATATTTTCCCTGTTTTAGATTTTAAGAGTCATGAAAAG
>CAZRWG010000083.1:0-5846 GCA_964603805.1 uncultured Thermoplasmata archaeon | reverse complement strand
GTTAGTAATTCTAAGTCACCGTAACTGAGCATAGCAAACGTAAAGAGACTTAAATAAACCCTCTTCCGTATAATCTTCGTCTGATAATATGCTCATATCTGTTCCCCCTCCTCTAATTTAAAAGGTAAATTTAGTATATATATGTTTTATTATTGGCTGATAGATTATTTAGGAGAATAGTTAATGATACCCTGTAGAAGAAAAACTGGCAAGAAAGTATCGAGGGGTTGGATTAAGAAGCACTAAGGAAATTCCATATTTTAGAATTGGTTGAAAAATATATAAAAAAGAAGAAGCCATCGGAGGGATTTGAACCCTCGACCTGCTGATTACAAGTCAGCCGCTCTGCCGAACTAAGCTACGATGGCAGTTGGAATTGCTGGGGGAATATTAAGGAGGTACTAATTTAGATAATCCTTTTTAACGACCGCCGAATTTTAGTGTGATTTAGGTACAACGGGTCCTGCTCAAATTTATTATTTCTTTGGGAAAACCCATGATTTGACCTTAGACTTAATATTTTTGGTCCTTATCATTAGTTTTCCTGATGATTTATTGGGCAGCCTTCCTACCTTCTCGTCTGACATTCGTCTGTACGAGGTCCCGATCCATCGAACTCTATGGAGGCCTACTTAGTCCGAGAAAATAAGATTTTTGGTTTCAAAGTTAACCAAGTTATGATAAGACATCTTGTGTCAGACCGGTACCTTTCTTCAAGCTTTTAGCCTAGTAATCAAAAAGATGCATTTGCCTCCAGAATTCCTATTAAACAAAAGAAAACTTAACATATTTTGTAGGACAAAAAATTTAATGTATTACTAAATTATCTATTCAAGAGTAGGAGCCGTCAATTATCATATGATGAAAATATTTATATACTTTAACTTCTTTTACTTTTTTGTCCTACACTAAGGGGAAACAAGTCATACATTAAGTCATATAGGTAAGACAAACAAAGGTGTTTGAAAATATGGAAAAGAAAATTTCGCTGCGAGTGGCTGACGAGGATTTAGAAGTTATAGATTCATTCATAGCTAGAAATGACTTCAGTAACCGATCAGAATTCCTGAGAAAGGCGGCTCTTGATTTCATCAAGAGATATAATCCTCCAATAGGTCAGAAAGAGATACCAGAGAATATCACATTGCCTAAACAGATTAAAAATAATATCCAGTATCTTATAAACATGGGACATTACAACGATTGGCAGGACGCGATACATGAACTAGTTAGAGAGGGGCTATTGAAAGAGGATATACAGAAATTGAAAAGTCAGTATGACACAGTAGGAGAGTTGAGCAGTAAAGTCGAATCATTTAAAAGGATGGCAGAGAAAGAAAATGAATACATGAAAAGATAGCCCCCTGTTGTTGTAGGACGTTCATTCGAACCTAGAATATCGGAGGATATTAAATGGAGGAGAAAAGCCCCGAATACCCCAAATCTGAGGAAAAGTTTGTGAGTGATACGGCAGAGGAGATCTTGGATTCACTTCTGTATAAGTCAAACCTCTACGTAGTTGGTGTTGGTGGATGTGGATGCAACACGGTAGAGTACATTGCCGAAAAGGAAATGGATAGTGTAAAAACCGTAGCAATCAATACCGACGAGAGAGTTTTAGATGAATTGAATGCAGATAGGCAGATGCTCATAGGTAAAGAACTAACAGACGGTAATGGTGCAAAAGGTGATCCTAAAATAGGAAAAAGAGCAGCCGAACAGAGTGAAGGCCAGATATTGAAAACTATCGATGATGCTGACATGGTTGTTATTGTAGCCGGAATGGGAGGAGGCACTGGATCAGGCGCCTCAAAAGTGATAGCGGACCTCGCGAAGAGAAACGGAAAAATGGTCGTTACCTATGCGGTGATGCCATTCTCAGCAGAAGCAGAGAGATACAAAAAAGCTGAATCTGCATTGGAAAGAATATCTGATTTAAGCAATGCAACTACAGTTTTTGAAAACGATAAGACTCTAGTGCACAGTGATGAAAGTCCAAAAGATGCTTTTGAGATGGCAGATAAGATGCTTTATAGACTAGTAGAAAAACTAAAGATGGACTATATCCAAGAGTTCTTTGACGAGATAGGCCTAGATGCGATGGGTCTTTCCCAAACCGTTTCCGATGCTGAACAGACAAGTGAAAAGGAAATTAACCAACCACCAGTCCTTGAGGCGATAAAATACGTAGATGATAACAAGAAACAAGAAAAACAACCTCTTGATGACAAGCTAGAAAATTACGCTCCCTAACTATTGAAAGACAAAACCCCTTCCTTTTAATCTTTTAAAAATTCTATTAAAAAGTAAGATTTTATATTTTTTCTCTAAGACCTACTCTATTTGACTATTGAATTTTCAAGGAAACTTTCCCTTCAACAACTAGATATAATCTAAAATCTTGTTATCAACTTGTTGAGGTATGATCAGTAGATTTTATCTCTATGTCTGCAGGGTCCTTGTCCCATCCTTCTTTTTTATGTTCGGTTTCGACGATAGTCGTAATGCCGCCTCTAATATTCCAATCACCTCTTACTTTCATATACCTTGGTTCGAGCTTTTCCACCAGATCTTCCATTATTTTGTTAGTGGCCGTTTCATGATATATCTCTTTGTTCCTATAACTGACCAAGTAATATTTCAAGGATTTTAACTCTATCACATATTCATCTGGAATGTAAGTGATGGAGATAGTAGCAAAATCCGGTTGATCAGGTTTCCCAGGACATAAGCAGGTGAACTCAGGAGAGATTATTTTTACCCTATAATCCAGCTGTTCATATTTGTTCTCTAAAGTCTTTAGTTCCATGCTATCATTTCTGAATATGAGGCCAAGTTGTTAATTCTTTCTGTATTTGAAGTTACAAATATTAAAAATATATAATAACCAACAATTTTTTCTCAAAATTTATATATCACAACTGGAATTGGGTTAACCCATTAATTAGAAAGGATAAGGATATCTATGAAAACAGCTTTGGTCGCTTTAGGCGGAAATACTTTAGTCAAACCCGAAGATGAGGGTACAGCTAAACAACAATTTGAGATGATGGAAAAGACTTGTGACAAATTGGCAGAAATGATAAAACAGGGATATGATCTTGTTTTGACTCACGGTAATGGTCCTCAGGTTGGAGACATATTACTTCAAAACGAGATAGCAGCAGATTCCGTCCCCCCTATGCCTTTAGATATATGTGGAGCTCAATCGCAAGGACAGATCGGATACATGTTCCAACAAACATTGAAAAACAAACTTAAAGAGAATGGTATGGAAAGAAATATATCGAGTATAATCACCCAAGTAGAAGTAGGCGAGGACGATCCAGCTTTTGATGAACCAAGCAAATTTATCGGTCCGACTTATTCTGAAGAAGAAGCCGAAAAGATAAAAAAAGAGAAAGATTGGAATATCAAAAAAACGGCTAGAGGAGAATACAGAAGAGTTGTACCATCCCCAAAACCTCAGAGTATCGTTGAATCTAAAATTATAGAAGATTTAGTTTTTAGTGGTGAGGAGAGCTATATAGTTATCTCGGCAGGAGGGGGCGGTGTTCCAGTGTTGAACCAAAACGGTAATTTGATCGGTGTTGAAGGTGTTATAGATAAAGATAGAGCTAGTGCTGTTTTAGCAAATGATATAGATGAAGATTTTTTTATAATGCTCACTAACGTAGAACATGCCTATCTCAACTTCAACAAAGATGATCAGAAAGCTATTGAATCGATGAATATCAAAGAGGCTAAAAAGTATCTAGAAGAAGGACAATTTCCACCAGGGAGTATGGGACCAAAAATAGAAGCTTCAATAAATTTTCTCGAAAAAGGTGGTGAAAAGGCACTAATCACAAATCCTGAAAATCTTTTAGACGCTTTAGATCAAAAAACGGGCACCTACATCTATCCTGAGTGAAATTACTAATTATCACAGATAAAATTTATGGAAAGATTATGAATCAAGGAATAAATATTGCTTTCACTCTAATAGTTCTCCAGGAGTTCTGAATTCTCCACCCCAATAAATTACGGTTTCAGATCTTTTAAAATCCTTAGACTTCATAGCACTCATTACTTTACCGATGAACCAGTGATGATCTCCGGTTTCTATTCTTTTTTCAAGTTCACATTCAAAAACTAATGGACATTCCCGAACACTTGGCACGACAGTCTTTCCACCTTGTTCTTTAGTTAGATCGAACTCCTCAAATTTATCTACATCTTTACCGGAAGCGCTTCCACAGTCTTTTACTTTTTCAAGCATATCCTTAGTAGGAACATTGACTGTAAATTCACCATGGTTCTCTAACAATTTAAAAGAATGTCTTTTTGGGGATATACCGACTCCTATCATGGGAGGATCAATGGAAAAAACATGTACCATCGCTGCTGTGATAAGATTTGATTCGTTACCAGTTCCCGTTCCGACCAATACGGTAGGAAAATGTGGAAGAAATTTTATCCCGTCTCTAGGTGACATTTCATCCTTCATATTTTGGCATTATTTCAAAGAGTTAAGAATCTTTTGTATGATTTTCTTAAAAGACTTATATAACATATCATCATAGGTAAAACTATGATAGAAAGACCACGTGGCACAAGAGACTTCGAGCCTGATGAGATGGAATCTAGGAAGAGATTAGAGGATCTTTTAAGGAAAAAAGCTGAGCATTTCGGATATCGAGAGATTTTAACCCCTACCTTTGAACACACTGAACTTTTCCTAGAAAGATCAGGACCATCTATCGTGGAAGAGATCTATTCCTTCGAGGACAAGGGCGGCAGAGAATTGGCTTTAAGACCTGAATTTACAGCATCTGTCATGAGGATGTATTCGGAAAATTTGAGAGGAGAGCCTAAACCCATGAAGCTGTTTTACTTTGGTCCAGCTTTTAGATACGAGAGACCACAGTCCGGAAGATACAGAGAGTTCTGGCATTTTGGAACAGAGTTGATAGGAGCCGATACCGCTAGAGCAGACGCTGAAAATATAGCCCTAGCTTACAGATGTATAGAAGACGCAGGCCTCGAAGATTTCACCATGAGGATCTCGAATTTACAGATACTTGAAGATTATTTGAAAGAGTTCGAATTATCCCATGAGGATAGAGAAGAGATATACCACATGCTCGATAAAGAAGAAACGGACGATATCCTTGAAAAGTATAATATAGATGAAGAATTCTTTAAATTATTGGATCAGCCTTTCGAAGAAGTCTCTTCCTTTGTCAGGGAATCCTCTTCTTATCAATACCTTAAGGACGTCATGAATCATCTCTCTTATTACGGTATAGAAAAAGACGATTACGTGATCGATCTCAGGACGGTAAGAGGGCTTGATTATTATTCTGGAGTGGTATTTGAGATCGATGCGGAAAAACTTGGTGCTCAAAAGCAGATATGCGGAGGAGGAGATTACAATCTTGGAGATATATTCGGTATCGAGGTTTCCTCTAAAGGATTCGCTATAGGTTTCGACAGATTACATCTCGCACTGGAGAAGGAAAATAAACTTTCTGAAAAAGAGAGAAAAGGATTTTATGTTATCCCTCTCGGAAATGAGTCTATACCATATTCTTATGAAGTCCTATCCCAACTTCGAGAAAATCATTTTAAAGCAGATATAGACCTGAAGGATAGAAACATCGGCAAAGCTCTCGGGTTCGCTGATAAGGCCGGTTTCAAGTATTCAATAATTATAGGGGAAGAAGAGGTCGAAAATGAGGAGGTATCCTTAAAAGATATGAAATCTGGTGACCAGATGAGCGTTAATAAGGATGAAATCATAGAGGCTATGTTAGATGGTTGATATCAGTTTAATATAGCTTTCCGGACGAGTAAACAAAGTT
>CAZRWG010000082.1:1268-5846 GCA_964603805.1 uncultured Thermoplasmata archaeon | reverse complement strand
ATCAAATTGATGCATGTGTGTGGAACGCATCAAGATACTCTAGTTAAACACGGACTTCAACCTATGTTGGAAAAGGTCGGTGTAGAGATCGTTCAAGGACCTGGATGTCCCGTCTGCGTCACAACTCCAAGAGAGATAGAAGAGATGATCAAACTCGCTGAAGATGGGAAAACGATAACGGTCTTTGGAGATATGATAAATGTACCAGGGGCTGAAAAAACACTTTCTGAAGTTAGAAGCGAAGGATCTGCCGTAGAGATAGTTTATAGTGTAGATGATGCCGTAAAATTAGCTGAAAAAAGAGATGAGGAGATCATCTTTATGTCCGTCGGATTTGAAACTACCGTACCCTCAACCGCTAACGTCATAGCTGAGGAACCACCAGAGAATTTCAGTATTCTCGCCTGTAATAGAGTGATCCCTCCCGCTCTAGAAGCGATATTAGAGATGGGAGAAGTAGATTTAGACGGACTAATAGAACCGGGGCATGTAAGCACTATTATAGGTACAAAACCTTACGAATCTCTGTCAAAAAAATATTCTATACCACAAGTCGTTGCCGGATTCGAACCGCTTGATCTCTTGATGGCCGTTCTCATGCTTTTGAGACAAGTGGAGGAAGGGAGAAGTGAAGTCGAAAACGAGTACGGAAGAGTTGTGAAGGAAGAAGGAAACAAGAAAGCTTTGAACGTGATAGAGGATGTGTTCGAACCTAAAGATATCGAATGGAGAGGTTTCCCTAAAATTCCAAAATCCGGATTGAAACTTAGAGAAAAGTATGAGTCTTATTCCGCTAGAAAGAAATTTTCTGATTCTCTAAAAGAGTTGAAAGATAAAAAGTTCGAAGAACCTGAAGGTTGTCTCTGTGGAGGCGTTTTAAGAGGCGTCATTGAATCTAAAGAATGCGAACTATTTGGAGAAGAATGTACCCCATCCAATCCTGTAGGTCCATGTATGGTTAGTCGAGAAGGCGCCTGCAACATCGAATATAGATATGCCTCAGGCTGAAGGTGTATAGATGGGAAAAGATCTTTTGAAAAACGGAACAAACGTTTCACTTAGAGATGCACGTCCATCTGATTGTGAAGCCTATATAGAGTGGATGCGTGAAGGTGAATGGAAAGATTTTGATGCACCTTGGGAAGATTATGATAAAAAATCAGAAAAAGAATCGAGAAAAAGATTCGAAGAACTTTTTTTAGAAGAGAAAGTAGACCCTAGAAAGAGGGCTATCATAACTTTACCAGAAGATAAGCCTATAGGATGGGTAAATCGTTATCATGATAACGAACATTATTCTTTGTATCTGATCGGAATAGATATCTGTAAAAACGATTATCTCGATAGAGGTTTAGGCACTGAGGCATTAGAACTTTGGATAGATTTCCTTTTTGAAAATTCAGACGTGCATAAGATTGGATTGCAGACTTACTCTTTTAACCACCGGATGAATAAAGTTGCAAATAAGTTGTGTTTTAAAGAAGAAGGGGTCGATAGAGAGGTAATTCACTGGAAAGGCAAATGGATAAATCGTGTTAGGTACGGAATGCTTCGCCAGGAATGGAACGAAATGAAGAGTTATTACCTACGATAATTTTTTATTAGGCTTATAGGAATGGTGCCTTGAGACATGTCAGAGGACATTGATGAGCAGATAAAAAAGATTGAGGAGGAAATTAGGAATACTCCTTACAACAAATCTACGGAGCAGCATATAGGCCGTTTGAAAGCTAAGATAGCAAAATTAAAAGAGAAAAAGGAGAAGAGAGAAAAAGGTAAGTCTGAAGGCGGAGGAGGCTACGATATAAGAAAAGAAGGAGATGCTACAGTAGCCCTCGTAGGACTTCCAAGTGTCGGTAAAAGCACTCTCCTCAATAAGTTGACCAACGCGGAAAGTGAAGTCGCGGATTATCATTTCACCACTTTAGAAGTAATCCCTGGGATAATGGAACATAACGGAGCTGAGATACAACTTTTGGATCTACCAGGATTGGTCGAAGGGGCCTCAAAAGGCAAAGGTAGGGGCAGAGAGATCCTTTCAGTCATAAGAAATGTCGATCTTATAATCATGATAGGAGATATTTATAGGAGTGATATTTCAAATGTAGTCGAAGAGTTGCGCTCACATGGGATAAGACTCAATCAGGAAGCCCCAGATATCAAGATAGAGGAAAAAGACAAAGACGGTATCAAAATTAACACCACTGTAGAATTGAGTAAAATCAGGAAAAAAACAGTCATGGATATACTGAGAGAATTCGGTTATGTCAACGCTAATGTAGTTATAAGGAGCGATATCGACGACCAAGATTTGATTGATTTTCTAAGCAGAAACAGAGTTTACCTTCCAGCTTTTCCTATAATAAACAAGATAGACCTTATAGATGAAGAAAAAAAGAAAAAACTTGAAAACGAACTCAAAGAGTACGATCCACTATTGATTTCGGCTGAAGAAGGTGATGGGATAAAAAAAGTCAAGCAGAGGATCTTCGATGAACTGAACTTTATAAGGATATTTTTGAGGCCACAGGGAGAAAAAGCAGATGATGAGCCAATGGTATTGAAGAAAGGAAGTACTGTAAAAGACGTGTGTAAAAAACTACACAGTGATTTTATAGAAAATTTCAGATATGCTAGAGTTTGGGGCCCTACCGCTAAATTCCCAAAGCAGAAGGTCGGGATGGACCATGAACTTGCAGAAGGCGACACGATAAGGATCATTACCCAATAAGTTAAATTATACCTATTCTTTTTGTTAGTTTAGACATGAAAGAAATAATTTCTAAAGCGATGAGCTCAGGACTAGATTTTTCACAAAAAGGCGTATTGAAAACTTTCCTTTACAAGATGGACATAGACGAGGAAACTTACGATAGGGTCTACGTTGCTATCAAAAACAATGCTCTAGAGAACAAAGTTGCTAAAGTAAATTATGAAGACCGAATGATTTTAGTTCCTCAGTGTTTGAGAGATCCACATGATTGTGAAGCTGAACTAGGTGAATACGGCTATAAATGTAACCACTGCGGCAGATGTATGATCGATGAAATTGAATCTATCGGCGAAGAGTTGGGTTACGATTCACTCTTCATCGTACCCGGCTCCAGCATCGCTAAGAAACTCCTTAAGAAAAAAGAGCCTGGTGCTGTGATCGCTGTAGCCTGTCATTCCGAGCTTGTTGAGGGATTTGAAGCCTCTCATGTTTATGGAATACCTGTTCAAGGGATTCCCTTACTGAGAGCAGGATGTTTGGATACTGAAGTGGACCTGAGCGAAGTGGAAAAAAAATTGAGATTGAGCTCGAATTGAAGCAGATATAATGATAGAAAAATTTCCCCAATTCAGTATAATCGGATCTTCTAATTCAGGTAAAACAGATCTGATGTGCAAAATTATCAAGAAGCTCCAAGAAAAAAATTACAACGTAGCCACTATCAAACACACTAGAGGAGATTTTGGCCTTGACACAGAAGGCAAAGACACCTGGAGACACGCTAAGGCCGGAGCTAAACTAGTCGTATTTTCAACACCGAAAGAATCCGACTTTTTAATGTATAAAAGTTTAGATCTTCAAGGACTAATCTCACGAATTGATAAATTAGGAGACTTTGACGTAGTTCTCATCGAGGGTATGAAGGAGGAAAAAATCCCAAGAATATCTGTCGATAAGGATTTCCAAGAAGATGTTTTGATATACTATGATGATAATATAGATGAGATCATCGATACGATTGAAAAAAGAATAGGAGTTTACAAAATAATCAACCAATTACCCGGTTTAGACTGTAGACGATGTGGTTATGAGACCTGTGAAGATCTAGCAGAAGCTATCTATGCAGGAAATAATAATCTAGAAGATTGCAAAAAGTTGGAAGGTGACAAAATCGTCAAAATTATCGTTGATGGGGAAGAAATCACTATAGGGGACTTTCCTTCTAAACTGATAGTGAAAACCATAAGAGGTATGCTCAGTTCCTTGAAAGGCATCGAGGGAGACGAGAAAAATATAGAGATCAATATCTCGGAGGAAAATAGATGATGCGAGTTATAGGAGCGAGGATCAAAAAATCAAAAAATTCAAGGGAAATACTAGATCGAGTGGAATCTTACAGAAAAGAACAGGATGTGTTTCTACAACTTTTCGATCAATCTATGGTAGTGGGAAAAGAACATCTTATGTGGGCTCATCAGAAGGCCAAAGAGAGCTTTGAACAAAAAACTAATAGAGCTGATAATTTAGAGATAGAAATCCTTCTTTGGGCTTCTGCCGAGTGGCAGATCAAAGATGCATTAGACAAAATGGGTATAGAAGACGGAGTGAACAAAATGGCTGTTATGATAGACGAAGATCCAAAAAATTTCTTAGATTATATGGGATGGAGTCGAGATGACACTATTCTTGAACCTACAGAAAAGAAACTCAAATTTTTTGGTATAACTGATGAAGAGATAAGTTCTGTAGATAAACCCTATGACCTTGTATTCGAAAAGATGGCGACGTCTATACTGTGAAAAAGAAAAAGAAAGGGTTTTATTTATTCTTCAACTTCCTTGAACCTGTTTTCCAGCTCATCCATT
>CAZRWG010000082.1:0-1258 GCA_964603805.1 uncultured Thermoplasmata archaeon | reverse complement strand
TAGTATATTCCATCTCTTCAAGAGGTAGCCTATGAGGTTCGAAGGGACCATGTCTTCTCATGTAATCGGCGGTCTCGGCAGATTTCTCTCTGACGGTATCGAATGCAGGATCGTCGAATAAATCAGCTGGCTCGTCGAATTTACCATTATTCAATTGTGTGCCCAAAGCCATCACCCTCGGAGGTCCATCAAATCTTGTGCACTGCGAATCTTTCTCAGCAACAGGCATTATCGGTCCATTATGACTGCCCCTCATCCAACCAGAAACTAAGTACGGATGTGCAAACGGTTCCAATACTTCTCCCAGAGCAGGAAGTCCAGATTGTGATCTCACGAGAGCTACGGGATCATCCTTACCTACATATTCTCCAGCGACTTGGTAAAGTTTTTCTGTACTCACAACCGCAACTGGCTCATCTTCAGGAAGTTTGCTTTCTTTTTTGGGATAAACTCTTTTTATCACAAATCTACCTTTAGCGCCTAATAATGCTAGTATATCATAAAGTTCTTCAGGAGATTTCATTATTATCTTCTCATCCTTTTTTATATCCCATATTTCAAATCTGAAACCTATATGTAGTGAAGGATCGATTACTAGTCCCGCGGTATTGAACGGATCTGCGAACATCTTGAATATAGGATAGTTGAAAGCCCCTGGTTCTGTCTTATCCATCAAGAAAGCTACAACCGGTTCGGCCTTCCTTGCTGTGAATTCCATTTCAGCTATACCAGGTCCCATCCCTCTTACATTTCCAGAAAAAGCATCAGACAGGATGTCCTGTCCCGCTCCGTATAAACCGAGTTCTTCAGCTTTCTCAGTGGCCTCTTGAAAAGCATCCCAAGCGAGCGAGTGAATCTTTTCCGAATCTTCTCCTTCCCTGTGGGTCATCAATAGTTCGAGATCGTCTCCACAGTGTGTCACATAGTAATCTTCGAGAACGTCTGATTCACCCAATTTCTTTTCTGCTACATCCATCAACTCGTCATGTACTCTATAATGACCGGGATATCCTCCGACATCCGCTTTTATTATACTAAACGTTATTTTGCCCATACTTTACACCTCATCTTTCTCTATAAAGACGCTAAATAAAAGATTATCGATTTAGGAAAAGTGACAGATTACTCTTAGATAGTCTAACGGTTTCTTTCCGATTCAAATAAAAAAGTAAAGAAAAGGATTTTTGTAAATAAACGGAACCTGAGAAGTAATCAGTGATTTGATTAATTTTCTCTCTTATTGTAAATCAAAAGTATC
>CAZRWG010000081.1:0-5855 GCA_964603805.1 uncultured Thermoplasmata archaeon | reverse complement strand
CTATTACTTCTGAGGCCTCCTCTCTAAACTCGCAACTTCTCAAATAAAGTACATCGCCGCTTTCGCTAAAATTTTTCTCATCCTCTATCTCGCCATAAATAGTACCTTTTTGCCTGAGATCATCGAACAGGTCTGCAAATTCTTCATAGATAATTGTTTTCTCTATAGCCCTCTTTTTTATAGGTCTCAATATCTCAGAAACTGAAAAATTAAAAGGACACCAGTTTTCACAGCATCCGCATGATAGACACATGTATATTGGAAACAAATTCTCTTGATTCAAACTTAAAACGTCATTTTCTATCATCATCCCTATCCTTGATTTACCCGCAGGTGAGGTAGTCTCCTTTCCATCGACTATACTTATAGGGCAGGCATGTCTGCACATGTTCGGGCACATAGAGCATTTAGTCATATCGGCTGGACCAGAAATCTTGCCTTTCAAGAACTTCGTCATGGTAGGTAGTTTAGTAAGCATCGATAAGCCTGACAGTTCGTCCTTCAACCAATCCCATTTACCCGGCATAATTATAACCCCAAGTTTCCAGGATTCATTATATTCTTTTTATTAACTTTTTCTTTGATCTTCTTCAGCATTTCTAAACCCTCTCCTAGTTCTTCTTTCAACCAATCTTTTCTTTGTCTCCCGACACCATGATGATGGCTTATGGTACCTCCCGACTCAAGTACAGCTTTCATCGCCTCGCTCCAAACCTGTTGATAGAATGATTCAGGATCTTTTTTACGGGGAGGAGCTCCTGCAAATGTGAAGTAAAAACATATGCCCTGAGGATAAAAGTGTGATGCATGTGCAGAGGCGAATAGTACTCCCTTGATGGGCTTTATAGCTTCGATTACGTTGTGATAGAGCCCTTCTGCTTTAGACCAGTTGACAGCTACTTCTATGGTATCAAAAACTACACCCATGGGTACGAATTCCGATGCCTCTTTGACGTTAAATCTAGTCTCCAACCAATGATCGACAGGTTCTTCCCCTTTATATTCGCCAACGAATTCTTCTTCTACAATGCTTCTTTCAGCTTCGGTAATCTCTTCATCGCCTTCGATTATGATAACGGTAGCTATCTTGTCGTAGATCTCTTCATACTCGTAAAAATGTCTCTTAGTCTCCGTCTTATCGTATATCCTAATCACTGCCGGTTTAGCCCCTCTTCTCATTATTTTTCTAACCGATTCTACCGCATCTTCTAGTCTTTCTGAAATGAAGGAAAGTTTGATCCTATTTTCAGGATGCGGCCAGATCTTGAACCAGCCCTTCGTCATGATCCCCATCGTTCCTTCAGCCCCAACGAACAACTCTCTCAGATCAGGACCGGTGGATGTCCTAGGATGGGGTTTCAATTTCAGTATTTTTCCAGGTGGGACGACCATTTCTATACCTTTTAGCATTTCTTCGATTCCCCCGTATTTTGTGGAAAATTGTCCCGTTGCTTTTGTCCCTACCCAACCTCCAACTGTAGAAGGATAAAGAGATTGTGGTATATTTCCCATAGTATAACCCTCGTCATTAAGACGACTTTCTAAATAGTAACCATTTAGGCCGGACTCTGCCTTCACTAGAAGATTATCACCATCTATGTCTAAAGAACGCATCTTCTTGAGATCGACAACAATACCTCCTCTTTCAGGTACTGCAGCACCTAGAACTCCTGAGCCTCCTCCATAAGGATATATCGGTACATCGCCTTTATAGCACCACTTCACTATCTCTTTAACTTCTTCCTTATTTTGAGGCCAGATAACAGCATTTGGTAAGGAAGGGAATTTGTCTTCGAGCATCCAATGTAAAGATATAGGCCAATAATCATGACTGTATGAAATAAGATCGGTGTCTCTGGTGGAAATCCTATCATCTTCAAAACTTTTTGATAGCTTATCTATAACTTTATCAACCATACCTGTATCCTTTCTCTTCATCGCCTCTTTAAGCCCCAAAAACCTCACCTCTTTATAGACATCGAGATAAAGGTGACATTTTTGATAAACTTTTCCTATGAGGATTAAAAAGAATTATTCAAAATTGATTTTATCAAAACAAAATCTGAATTTTTCAATCTTTGAATAATAGGTAAAAGGAAAGGGTTTTTAGATAGCATCAATAAGGCAAGCTATCGTGATCTTCCAAAAACTTCTCTTCTGCTCTCTCTCTCAATTCAGTCCTTCTGATCTTACCACTTATTGTCTTCGGAAGTTCATCGACAAACTCTATCTCTCTAGGATACTTGTAGGGAGCGGTCACCTCTTTAACGTGATCCTGTAATTCCTTAACCAATTTTTCACTAGGCTCATAATCGTCATTCAATATGATGTAAGCCTTGACTATTTTTCCCCTAACTTCGTGCGGCGCACCAATTACAGCTGGTTCCTGTACTGCAGGATGTTCTTGAAGTGCGCTCTCGACCTCGAAAGGACCAATCCTATAACCAGAGGCTTTGATCACATCGTCGGCTCGACCAACGAACCAGAAGTATCCATCCTCGTCTTTATATGCTCTATCTCCGGTGTAATACCATTCGCCTGAAAACACACTAGCTGTCTTATCTTCGTCTTTCCAATATTCCTTGAACAATCCAGGTGGCCTTTCGGGTTCAACCTTCAAAGCTATATGACCTGTTTCACCTGTCGGTACTTTCTCTTCATTATCATCGATTATGTCAACATCGTGTCCAGGTGTGGGTTTACCCATCGAACCTGGCTTGACTTCCATCGTCGGATAATTAGCGACTAAAGCTACAGATTCCGTTTGGCCGTAATAGTCGTATATCCTCAGTCCAGTGTAGTCCTCCCATTTATCTATAACGTCAGGATTCAACGGTTCTCCAGCACTCAAACAATGTCGCAAAGAAGTGAGATCGTAAGTGTCTACGTCCTCATTTATCATCATCTTATATATAGTAGGAGGTACGCAGAAAGTAGTTATCTCATAATCTTGAAGTATTTTTAGAGCCTTCTTAGGATCGAATTTTCCAGTGATGTTTTGTTGAACAACAGTAGCACCGACGATCCATTGACCAAATAACTTTCCCCATACGGCTTTAGCCCAGCCATTATCGGCGATCGTCCAATTTATATCGTCTTCTCTCAAGTCCTGAACGTATTTTGCAGTAACCTCGTGTCCCAAAGGATAAGAATGGGTATGCAATACCATCTTAGGTTTTCCAGTGGTTCCGGAGGTGAAGTAGATAAGCATCGGATCGTCACTCTTCGTAGCTTCTAGCTCATCTCTACTTAACTCAGGAGATGAATCTTCTAAAAGTTCCTCTAAGTCTTTCCATCCTTCTTTACTTTCTTTCGCCTTAACCAATATGTAATTTTTAAGAGAAGACAATTCCTCCTCATCTCTGACTTTCTCCACTTTTTCGTGATTTGACCAATCCGTCACAATAGTACTAGCCTCAGACCTATTGACCCTATACTTGATATCTTCTGAGACCGCAAGGTTCGGAGTCGGGATCGGTATAACTCCCAACTTGATCATCCCTAGAACGGCGATATACCATTCTGGTATCCTATGAATGAGGACCATAGCTCTATCTCCTTTTTCCATCCCCATGTCTTTTAGAGCGTTAGCAAACTTATTAGAAAGTTCTTTAAGCTCTTTAAAAGTGTGTCTCTGAGCTTTTTCTCCCGAGTTATCTATCGAAATCAACGCATCTTTGTCCGGCATCTCCTTCGCTCTCTCATCTATCTCGTCAAAACCGAAATTGTAGACCTCAGGAACGTCCCACTCGAACTCCTCTCTTACCTTCTCATAATCGTACATGTTATGTTCTTCAGACATACTAATCAGGGCTTTAACTATACTAAAAATAGATAAATCTTTCCCATCGTATATGTAGAACTGTTTGAGCGAAATTCTGAGTAAATATATAGTTATTTTTTAAACCCTGCTATCGAGGCCTTTAAGACTATTGACTAAAAGAAAATTCGACAATTTTATATATGGGTCAATCATACAACCCATTAGAATCATCTCGATTAGATAATATAATACAGGAGAAGATAAGATGAGGGAAGCAGTTATAGTCTCAGCGGTTAGAACGCCTCAGGGTAAGTTCGGCGGAGTTTTTAAAGACCTCGAAGCAGTGGAACTTGGAAGCAGAGTTATTAAAGGTCTTTTCGAAAAAATCGAGGCAAAACCATACGTCTCTGAGGAAAGAAAACTTTGTAGACCTTCCAAATTTAAAAAGATCGATAAAGCTCCCGTTGAGGAAAAATATAGAGATTGGAATATGAATTCTATCTCATTAGAGATAGACGAAGTCATCATGGGAAATGTTCTACAAGGAGGACAGGGTCAAAACCCTGCCCGACAGGCTAGCATAATGGCAGGTATGCCTAGAGAGATACCAGCTTTCACTGTGAACAAAGTCTGTGCTTCAGGAATGAAAGCAGTTACTCTCGCAGCAGAAAAAATAGAGAACGGCAGGGCCGAGGCAGTTGTAGCTGGAGGATTCGAAAATATGAGTGACGCACCGTATATCCTCCCAAATCATCGCTGGGGAGAACCAATGGCTATAACCAGCAAAAGTGAGATGAAAGACATGATGGTTCTAGATGGCTTATATGAAAAATTCTATGATTGCCACATGGGGATCACAGCCGAAAATCTAGCAGAAATTTATGAAATATCAAGAGAAGAACAGGAAAGATTGAGTGTCGAAAGCCACAATAGAGCTATGAATGCCATCAAGAAAGGAATATTTGAGGAAGAGATCATCCCCGTAGATGTGGGGGATAATATCATCAAGCAGGATGAACCACCGAGAAATACTGATCTCGATTCTGTGAAAAGTCTACCCCCTGTATTTAAAGAAAACGGAACAATAACCGCTGCGACATCATCAGCTATCTCAGACGCAGCCGCCGCATTACTCGTCACATCTAGAGAATTTGCTGATAAGAACGGATTAGAAGTTTTAGGTTCTATAGAGGAATATGCCTCAGTAGGATTAGACCCTCAATATATGGGGCTAGGTTCTTCCGTTGCCATGGAAAGAATGTTTGAATCTAAAGGCTATAGTTCAGAAGATATAGATGTTTTCGAGGAAAACGAAGCGTTTGCAGCTCAGATCCTCGCATGTATGGATGAACACGATTCTCCTAAGTACGGAGTTGGTATGAACGAGGAGGGTAGCGAATACATTAATCCTCACGGTTCTGGGATCTCACTTGGTCATCCTATAGGAGCTACAGGCGCAAGGATCTTGGTTACGCTAGTCCATGAACTCAAAAGGCAAGACTATAAATTTGGAGCTGCAAGCCTTTGCGTAGGAGGCGGCATGGGTATGGCTACGCTCATCGGAAGATGAGAGAAATTAACTAATCGACACTCTTATTAAAGATGAAAATCTCCTGAGATATAGTAGGAGGAATTTAGATATGGATGTTGAAGATATAAGTAAAATAGGTGTAGTAGGTGCGGGTACGATGGGTCAAGGGATAGCTCAGGTCTTGGCTCAGAATGGTTTTAATGTGTGGATGAGAGACATCGAGAAAGAATTGCTTGACAAAGCCATTGAATCCATAGACAGTTCTCTGACAAGAGCAGTAGAAAAAGAAATGATATCTGAAGATCAAAAAGATAAGATTTTGGATAAGATACATACTACCCCTAAGCTTGAAGATCTAGATAGATGCAGTGTAATAATCGAGGCTGTAATCGAGGATGTCGATATCAAAAAAGATGTATTCGGTGATCTCGACGAAATCTGTCCTCAAGAAACGATATTTGCCAGTAACACCTCTACTATACCGATAACTGAACTGGCATCAGTTACTCAAAGACCTGAAAAGTTCATAGGCATGCATTTTTTCAATCCTGTGCCTTTGAT
>CAZRWG010000080.1:0-5897 GCA_964603805.1 uncultured Thermoplasmata archaeon | reverse complement strand
AAGAAGGGAACTGGGAAAATCGAGATAAAAAGGTTAAAGAGATATTGAAAGATGAAGGAATTCCCAACTATGAAAAATATGATTGGGATGACGTCCGCGAGTACAAAGTTATAGCTGAGGTAGTGCTTCCCAATTTAATCAAACAAGAGATAGGGATTGAAGAGAGTCTAAAAGATTTAAAGCCTTCTGGTATCGATACCTCAAGAGCTGTATATGAATTGGAAGAGTGGAGAAATGAGATAGAAGAATCTACTGATAAACCAACTAAGATCGTTGTTTTGATGGATGAGGTCACACTTTTTGTTGGTGACGATTTTGACCGGTTGACTGAACTTAACTCTCTAGCTGAAAAAATAGACGAGGTAGGTAAGGGTAATATCCAGCTTGTGGCGACTGCACAGGAAAGTATAGAGGAAGTTCAAAGTGAATATGCCGCTAGAGTTCCGGCCTTCAGTATCGCTAAAGATCGATTTCCTCATCGTTACAGCTTACCTAGTCGTCACGTTAGTGAGATAGTTAAAAATCGTTTTCTCGAAAAAACGGAAAAAGGTAAGGAGGTTATAAAAGAAGAGATACTCCCTGATTCTTCTGATCCACAAAACACCTTCATATTTACAGGTATAGGACAGGATACAGTGCCCAGCCTTAATTCGTTTTCTAAAAAGGAAATTATAGACTACTATCCGTTCCTTCCATACTCGACCTCTTTGTACATGGAGATATTGAGGAATATGCGAGAAGAGGCTTCCGATTCAGCGAAATCCATATTTTCTGGTACTGCTAGAGCTTTACTGGCTATCACAAATGGACTTTTAGAAGGATGGTTAAAAGGCAGAGATAGAAATACATTGATAAGCCTAGTTGATTTTTATGATCAGATTGAAGCCGAAATAGAAGATACACATCCTAAAGAGAAGAGAGTGGTAGAAGAGATTTCTCAAAAAGTAAATGAAGGTGAACTTAAGGAAATCGATTTAGATGTTGCAAAAGTTCTTTTTCTACTGAGAAAAGTACCTTCTTTTATTCCTCTAGAAGAAGGGAATGCGGAGATGAATCTGGCTGTTGGGCTTATGTACGATTTACAGGGGCCTAGTAGGGTAAAAGTATCTGGTAAAGTAGGAGATTCTATTGGGAGAATGGAACAATTTATCAAAAAAGAAGATGAAGGAGGATACAGATTTACCGACCCTGAGGAAAGAGATATCTATGAAAGAACGAAAAGATATAAGGAGAATCCAGATTGGGATAGCATCGTTTCACATGTGGATAAGTACCTATGGGAAGATATTATCGAGAAATTGAATCTCCCTTTGAAAATTGACTTTAAAGGTGGAGATAAGTACCAAGTACTTTACAATTTTTTGATATCTGACATTGAATTAGAAACTCAATTTGGTGAATCAGCAGGGTTAAAAATTCCAATTAACATAAAGGGTTTTGACAGTGATGATTTTCAAGCTAAAAAAGGAGAGGTTTTGGTGAAGATAGAGAAAGAAGGGAGAAGCGAGTTGAGAGACAGGATAATAGATTGGTGGGCTTTAAGTAAGGGCTCAGAGGAGATGAAGAAACCTCCAGAGGTTCAGGATGATTTGACAAAAAGGAAAGAACAAGTAATTAAAGGATTGAAACAGTCTATAGAAAAATCTGATTTGAAAGTTAGAGAGAAGGTGTTCAAAAGTTTTGAGAAGGCAGTTAAAGAGGCTGTCAATCAAAAGTATCCTGATCACTATCATCCTTTGATGAACGAGATCAATCGAAGAAATTTGAGAGAATTGAGAGATCTAAGTATAACACATGATTTACCTGATTGGGCTGAGAAGATAGAAGTGCCTACTGAAGATCAGAGTACACATGGTGGGAAAATACAGAATAAGGTTAGATCTGTAGTTGGAAAAAGAATCAAACAACACGGTGATACTAGTATCGATAGGTTGCTAGATATTTTGAAAGAGGAAGAACCCCAATATGAGGGCTGTGAAGAAGCTCTTGCTGCTGTGATATGGGGGTTATGTAGCGGGAGAAAAGACTTTAGGCCGATCGATGAAGAAGGAGCACCTAAAGAAAATGAAGATGTTCTCAAACCCGAGGTCTGGAACAAGATACGGTTGACGAAAGCTACTGGAGGTACAACTCTTCAAACCTTGTTGGAAGAATATGGATTTTTGGAAACAACCGAAACCGTAGATAAAGGCATAGTGAAATTACGAGATAGTAACGAGCAAATATCCAAAATAATTGAAGATGTGAGAACAGATGTAGAGTTGCACAAAGAGGATTTGGAAACTTCAGAATTGGTTGATTTGTTATCTTATCTCCTAAATCATTTAGATACTTTGGAGTCAAGAGCAAAACAGAGAAAAGATAGGATAGATTCAGATAGTCCTGATTGGGATAATATAATCGAAATGACTAAAGAAGAAAAAGAAAAAGTTCAAGATATAAGAGATAGATTTAGTAATAAAGTGAAATACATTCTTCGATTGGAACTTCTATTCAAAATAGTGGATAGGGACTGGATCGGGGGGGATACTTGGAAAATAGCTGAAGATATTAGAGAAAATCTGAAAGATGCTCAATCACTTAATTGGTGGAGTGAGGATGGATGGCAACGCTTTGTTGATCTCATAGGATCAGAGACCAAATTGATCGATAAAATCGATGAAGAATGGAGTTCTTTTTGTGAAGAGAATAAGTTGAATTTGATAGCAGAAAAAGTGGATAAAATGGATTGGATTCTTTATTCAGAGAGATATCCTCAAGTACTAGATGGTTTTCATAAAAAAATGATAAAGCCATTGAAGCATTTTTATGAGAAATTTAATGATTTAAAACATATTATAAAAACTGTAACAGGAGACTCAAGCTCCTTGAAGAATACAGATATCCAAAGATCGATCTTTTCTGTTGATGATATAGGGTTAGAGGATATCGATTTTGAAGACTTAAACGATAAAGTAGAAAGATTAGAAAGAATGGTAGGAGATAGTGTGGATAAATGGGAGATTGTCGGATTGTGGGACTATGATAGGGATAAAATCAGGAATTACATTGAAGATAAAGGCAAAACAGGTGAAATAGAGCTTAAAAAATCTGACGAAGAAGGAGTGGTGATAAAATGACTGATCCAGTTAAAGATTTCAAAGCCCGAATCAAAGACTTTGCCCTCAAAAAGAAGAAAGGGATAAGAAACCCCTTCGTCATTGTGACTGTTGAACCATCTCTAGAACACAAAGCTGCTCATGAACTGGAAAGCTGGGCTAAGGCAAATGGGGATGATATGAAGATAAATTGTATTTGGATGGATACTTTACTTCCTAAAGCAGAAGTGTTCAAAATAGTGAATGATATTCCTGTTGAACTCACTTCTTCAAAAAACATAGAACAGACTCTGAAGGATAATCTAACCGAAGATATAGTTGATCTGATAGAGGAAGATTACAGCCTTGACTCTAGAAGCAATGTTCTTATACTTTTGAACATTGGATCATTGTTCCCCTTCGCAAAAGCTTCTAGTGTCTTAGATGAATTAGCGAGACGAAGAGCAAAAAATACGGTCGGTGTTTTGTTCCCGGGTGAACCGATGGCTGGTAGATTGAGTTTGTATGGTGAAAGGCCTAAACACTACTATCCAGCACACACTATCGATAAAAAAATAGAGGAGGGGATGCTGTAATGACAAAGATAAAAGATATTTTTGAAGATGATCCAACTAGAGAACTAGAAGAAGTTGAAAAAGTCAATTCAAGAGAACATCTTGAAAGAGATGTTAGAGAATTTTATGAAACTGAAAGTGCTAGAAAAGTCTTATCTGAGTTGTCCGATTTATTGGATACTTCTTATCGAACAGATCCTCGTTTCCTTTACATTCATGCAACTTTTGGGTCTGGTAAGACTCTTCTTATGAAACTTATTGGACTTGCAACAGGTGAGATAGAGGAAGGAAAGCATCTTGCTGAGGAATTATCTAAGAGATATTCAGGCTTTGAAGAATTTAGAAGTGCTTTATCACAGTCAGATATAGACAGACTCGAACCTATATTCCTTAATCTCCTCGATCGAGATACTACTCAAGAACCACCTATACCTCTGATAGTCTACGAAGCTTTTGGGAGGAGGAGAGATTACCCTACAGATCCTAGATGGCTGCTTGAATTTGTTTGGAGATTGGATGTAAAGTATGATTTATGGGAGGAAATCCAAGAGAAAGAATATGAAGGAAAAAAATTCAGGGATGTTATAGATAATAAGGGAATGATCAGAAAATGGCTTTATAACGTGTTGCCAGCTTGTGATGCTGTTGAAAACACCCCATTGGATAATAAGGAGAATATCAAGAAGGAGATAGAGGTTGCAGAGAAAACAGTTGACCCGGAAAACTTCGATTCTGAAGATTTAGGTGAGAGATTAACTGAGTTCATGAAGATGAAAGAAGAACAAACAGGTGAAAGCCTCGAGTTTTTGATAGGTCTGGATGAGATAGCATTATTTGTTGGAGAAAACCAAAGTCGGTATAGGGAATTCATAGACATGATGGAAGCTTTTTTCGACGGTCCCAATGTCCCTGTAATCGGTACAGGCCAGTGGTCATTAGAAAAGATACATGAGGAATTTGAAGGTGAAGCTGAAAAGGGAGCTTGGTATACAAATGAAGTAGGATTGGAGGCTGTGGAAACTGAGGTAATAGCCCAAAATAGATGGTTGAGAAAGGACGAAGGATATAAAAATGAACTGAAAGAGTTATTGGATGATCAGGACTATGAATTACGAGTCTTCGATGAGTCTATCTTTTCTGATAGTGAATTGATGGAAACATATCCTTTCAAACATTTTGATCTTTCTCTTCTGCGTTTAGTGATGAAAAATCTCATCACAAAAGGCCAGCCGATAGAGAGAGAGTACATCCAGGGGAGAGCTCTTCTGATATTGGTCCGGTCACTCTTTACTCGATTTGAATGGGGTGAACGAGAAGTTGGAGAATTAGTTTCATGGGATGTTCTTTACGATCTGTTAGTTGAAGAAACCCCTCATGTTGATACATGGGTCGAAGACAAAATAGCAAAGCTGGAAGAGAATTTTAGCGATGAAGTCGCCGATGTTGGCAAGACTCTGTTCATGTTGAACAAGTTGGATGAGGTTCCAGCGACAATCGAAAATATAACAACTTTACTTCAAAAAGAAGTTGATCAAGAAGTTGAAGAGCTGAGAGAGCATGTAGAACATGCATTAAAGGTGCTTGATAAAAAACATTATATTCATCAGGAAGAAAGAGAAGGTTTGACAATACACAAACTTCTTTCCGAGGAAGCTTTAGATGCTGCTGAAGAGATCGATCAGGAATTAGGAAATATCTCTACCTACCGCATGAAAGGAAAGGTAAGAGAACTGATTCGAGAGCAGGATGATAAAGGATTTTTATTTGCAGAGGAAAGTCGTCAGGAAAAGGATGTTAGGAATGAAAGGAAGGTCCCATTATATTATAGATATTCGATATTGGAGGATAAAGTAGATCCAAATCCTAGGAAAGTTTTCGATTCCTTGGTCGTTAGAGTTCTAGCTGGCTCAGAGGAAGAGTTAGAGAAAGGATATGATCATTGGAGAGATGTAAATAATAGGGAGAATTGGCTAGAGGATGTTTTGATCTCTATCAAGATACCAACGATGTTGAAAGAGAGACTCCAGAGATTTATGGCCTCAAAAAATGTACTCAAAAAGAAAACCTCAGAACTAGGAGAGCTAAAGGAGCAGGAGAGAGAATTAGAGAGAGAAGTAGAAGAAGGTATTGAGAAGGAATTGAAAAATGCTAAAATTTATACCGCCTCAGATGATAGCTCACTAGGAACTTATGAGGAAGATTTTGAGGGTCTGATCCTTCGCGAGATAAGATCTAAATTTCCGGA
>CAZRWG010000079.1:0-5934 GCA_964603805.1 uncultured Thermoplasmata archaeon | reverse complement strand
TCTAAAATACCTTTTGTCTCCAATCGAAAATCAGCGAGTTCCAACCTCATCTTTTCTAGAGTTGACCGTAAAGTTATGGAATAACACATAGCTAATGAACCGACAAAGGCGTCCTCAGGATTCATCATTCCCTCTTTTCCTCCGAACTCTACCGGTTTGTGAAATCCGCAAGCATAGCCGCAATCCATGGTTATAGTGCCGTGCTCATCTTCATCTTCACTCCAACGAACGATGGAAGTATATTCGTGTGCCATGGTTTTGCAGGAAGATTACAAAAAATATAAATCTTATTGTTTGGTCTGTCTGAAGAGGTTGGATAGCTCTTCTCTTTTAGAAACAATTATCAAGGAACGATTTATGAAAAAACATCAAAGATTTTAAATAACCATGGTTGTATGATATTTACTCCCGTATAATTAAGTAAAATACAAAAAGATTTATAACCGGCAAAGATGTGATAAGTTTGATAGTTGGGTTGAATATATAAAGAAGATTTAAGAAGTGGAACAATGACGGGAGACTCACAAGGCGATTCCGCAAAAAAAATATCACCTTCTAAAGGGTCATTAGATGGACCTCTATCTCGATCTCAGAAATCTGATTTGAAAGACCTAACAGAGATATCGGCAATAGATGAAAGTATGGCCCAAAAGTTGATGGATGAGGGTTACGATGATTTGAAAGAGGTCTATGAAGCCGAAATTGAAGATATTTCTGAGATCTTAGGCCTTGAGGAGAGCGATATCAAAGATATAAGAAAAGAGATCGAAGAAAAATCTAAAGCTTCTAAATCTTCACTCGATGGGAAGGAAGAAACCCAGGAAGATGAATTCACTAAATGGTTGACTGGAGAAAGTGATGAAAATTTAGGAGGTGTAGTCAGTGAAGAGGAAAAAGGCATGGACGGAGTTACAGGCGAAGGTAATCCAGTTTCTCAAGATAAAAACAAAAATACGGATTCACTAAAAGCTTGGCTTTCTGGAGAGAAAGACTCTTTTACCGAATGGTTAGAGGAAGAGAGCTTTGAAGAAGAAAAAGAAGAGATCGAAGAAGAATTGAAAGAAAGAGATAAAACACTTAAGAAAAAAGAAGAAGAGTTAAAGGAAAAAGAACAAGAGATCGAAGAGCTGAAAAATAAATTTGAGCAACATATCGGTGATCTCGAAAATGATGAATTTGATCCCGAAGAAATCCTAGAGGAGAATACCGAACTGACTAGGGATATTAAAAACAAAGAAAATAGACTTGAGGAATTGAGGGAAGAAAAAGAAAAATTAGAAAATAAGATCGAAGATATAAAGAAAGGAACAGTTGCTATCGTAAAATACCTAAAATCACAAAAAAACCAAAGTTTAGCTACTTCGGAAGAAAGTATTGATGAAGAAAGCGGAAAAATTGAGCAATTAAAAGAAGAAAAGGAAAGATTGAAAGAAAAGATAGAAGATTTGAGGTCCCGATCAAGTAAAGATAGTTCCGAAGTAACCCAGAGTATGGATAACAAAGACGAGGAGATTAGAGAATTGAAAGAAGAACTAGCTCACAAAGAAGAGAAAATAGAAAATCTAAAAGAAACTGTAAGACACAAAGAGAAAGAACTCAATGAACGAGAAGACGATCTTATGCACAGAGAACAGGTTCTCAGGAAGGAAAGACAGAAATTAGAAGCCAAGAAAAAAGAGATCGAGAATAAAACCGAGCAAGAACGTAAAAGAGAATTAGAAGAACTCAAACAAGAGATCAACAAGAAGGAACAAGAACTGAAAGCTAAAGAAAAATACATCGAACAGAAACAGAAAGAGATAAGGGCTAAAGAGGAAGATCTTATAGATGAAGAGTTGAAAGAAAGAGAAGAAGAGATCCTTCAAGAAATCGAACAAGAAAAATGTAAAACAGGAACTGGTAGATTGGACGATCTTCTCCTTGGCGGAATACCTTTAGGTTCTAACGTTTCCGTATATGGACCCCCTCATGTCGGTAAAGAAGTGATGGTAAACAGTTTTGTGGCCGAGGGACTAGAGAAAGGTGTGCCAGCTATATGGGTGATTACCGATAAGACCATCGAAGATTTGAGAGAGGAGATGAAATTCGTTCTCCCGACTTATGAAGAATATGAGATGAGAGGACTGGTTTATTACGTGGATGCTTATTCAGCGAGCATGGGAGAACTTAGCGAGAAAGAAAAAGAGAAAGATTATGTCAAATATATAAAAGATCAGTCCGATGTGAAAGCTATAATAGAAGCGGTTAACACATTCGCTGATAGAATTAATCCAGATCACCGCTATTATAGGATGGCATTTGAGTCTGTTTCCACGATAATAGCTTATCTAGATACGGAAACCACTTTCAGGTTGTTACAGCCGTTCACGGGTAAAAGAAAAAGAGATAAAGCGGTTTCACTCTATACACTCGAGAAAGGAATGCATACTGACCAAGATATATCGATGCTTGGCCACATCATGGACGGTGAGATAAAATTCAAGGTAGATCAACTTAAGAATTATCTTAAGGTTGAAGGACTTGGTGATGTACAGACTAGAGATTGGATTGAATACTCGCACAGTAAGAGCGGAATCACCATGGGTTCTTTCTCGCTAGATACTATCAGATAGAGGCTGATGTCATGGACTATCAAGTTTTATTCGGACTCGCTACCAATATAATTTTATTGCCTGTTCTTTCTTTATCCCTTTTGATAGCATATTTGAACAAGAGAGAATTTTTGGAGAAGTCTGGTTTTGATAAACCTGTCATAGGGATGATAATAATAGGATCCTTTTTTGGTGTTTTTGTTGATATACCTTTGATAATTTTTGAAGATTCTTTACTCAACATAAATCTTGGTGGCGCTTTGATCCCTGTTATCGTTTGTGGTGTATTGATCTATAATAAAATGAGGGAGAAATCGGATATTTTTTTGCTGATTTTTGGGATCGGCATTATTTCGCTCATATCTTATAGAGTCTCTTATATCGTCCCTGGTAGAGGCATTATAGCTGAATTTCCATGGTATTTGACTCCTGCATTTGGAGCTTTATTATTGGCTCTTATATTAGGTCTGATCAAGAAGAATATATTGAATGGTTTATGGATAGGTATTGGTACGGTAATAGGTTCTCTCATCGCTTTCCTAATCACTTTAATCGGGCTTGAAGTGGCGATCTTGAGTGAATTTGCATGGTATATATTTCCACCTCTTGGTGCACTATTGATAACTCTAGTTTTAACTTCGATGACAGAAGATATAGAATTCTTCTCTATCCCCTATGCCTATACAGTTGCGGTCTTAGGAACTCTCATAGGTGCCGATTTTATAAGAATTCCTGAGCTGATAGATATGGGGGTTTTAGGCTCTTTTGGAGGGGCGGGAGCGATGGACTTAGTATATCTTTCTGGCTTAATAGCTGCTGTCCCACTCATCTTTATCTATTACTTTAGACACGATTATTCGATCCCTACCGATCCTCTGTCAAGAGCAAAGAAGCACATAAATATAGGAGATTATAGGGGAAGTAAACAACAGATCATCAATGGATTGAAAAAGGAGATTGACAAGGCTCACAAATTATTGTCTAGAAACACCAATCCTATGTTTTTAAAACCCTCTAAGAATCCTATAGATGTTCTTCGATGTCTTGGTTTCAACCAAACAGTAGTAGATGATTATATCACTCTAAACAATAGTGAAACGAAAAATGATCTTATAGAAGCTAAAAAAGACCTATTGACGGGAAAACTTTTGAGGATGAGTATAAAAAAGAAATTGAGTGAAGTTTACACTAGTTTCTTGAGAAGATTTTTGGCTTATCTATTAGATTTAATCTTATTGAGCATACCGTTCGTCCTATTCTTCTTTTTAATTTTTTATGATGTATTACCAGCACATTCTCAGTTTCTGATCACAGAACCGATAGTTATCGCGGTGATATCTTTGGCTATCTCGATCCAATTCATATATTTCACCCTGACTGAATGGTATTTTGGGAAAAGTTTAGGTAAAGCCTTGGCTGGACTTAAAGTTTTAGATGATGATTTAGAAAATATTACCTTTACTCAAAGCGCAGCTAGAAACTCAGGACGATATGCGGATATAGTTTTAGGTTTTTACATGTTGAGTTTTGTACTTATATTACGGGACCCAGAAAAAAAGAGGATAGGCGATTATATCGCTGGTACGAGAGTAGTCAAAACTAAATAACAATTCTTTTATTGAGGAACATGAAATCGAGAATCGAAAATATATATGAATGGATAGAGGAGGATTTAGACTCCGTAGTGATTTTGAATTCCATAAAGCCGCACGTAGACAAGACTTTTTTTTATATAACGGGTTTAACCAAAGGAGAATTCGAAAATTGCGGATTAGTGATATATCCAGACCATTCAGCCGAGATGTGCGTGAGTAAACTGGAATCCGAAAGCGCCTCCAAGTCTGACATACCAATGAAGGTGATGGAAGATAGAGAAGATCTGAAAGAATGGCTTGAGGAAAATTTGAATGATGCCGATAAAATCGGTGTGAATGCATCAGAATTGACATACAAGGGTTTCAAAAAGATAAAGGATTCTACAGAAGCGGAGATAGTAGATGTTTCGGATGCGATAGTCGAGGCTAGAAACAGAAAAGATGAGAAGGAGATCGAGATTCTAGATAAAGCTGGAGATATAGCTTCGAACGTAGCTGAAGAGATAACCGAGCATATAAAAGAAGGGAAGAAAGAATATGAAGTAGCCGCTGAACTCTCCTACAGGATGAGAAAAAAAGGCGCATCAGGAGACGCTTTCGAGATAATATCTTCAAGTGGACCTAATACTGCAGAGCCTCACTACACATCTGGAAACAGAAAACTTCAAAAAGGAGATTTTGTAGTTTTGGATTTCGGAGCTCTTTACAAAAGGTACAGGTCTGATATCACTCGTACTTACATAATAGGTGAAGCTTCTGAACGTCAGGAAAAGATGTACCAGACTGTTTTAGAAGCTCAGAAAGCAGCTTTAGAGATGATAGAACCAGGGGTCGAAGGGTCCGAAGTACACAACGCCGCTAAAGACGTCATCGATAGCACAGAATTCGAGGGTAAATTTATCCATGGACTCGGCCATAGTATAGGGCTTTCCACACATGATGGTTCTGGATTATCCCCTAATGTAGATGTGACTTTAGAACCTGGCATGGTTTATACCGTCGAGCCTGGAATTTATATATCTGGCTTTGGAGGTGTCAGGATAGAGGACGACATAGTGGTGACTGAAGAAGGCTACGATTTACTAACGAATGCAGACAAAGAAATGAAGGTTCTGTAAGTCCTTAAAGTTGTAGACAAAATATTTATATTCACCTAATGATTATCCCAAACAAGGTGTAAACTTGGCTATAGGATTTGTACTCGTTAAAACAGCACCAGCAGCGGGCAGAGAAGTATATGATATCGTCAAAGATATGGACAATGTCATAGAAGTGCACTCGCTTTTCGGTGAATACGATCTTATAATCAAGTTGAAAGCTAAAGATTTCAACAGCCTCGGTCAGACGGTCGTTGACGAGATAAGAGCTATAGAGGGTGTTGAAGATACTAAAACCTTAACAGGGATAGAATTTTAGGAGGTAAAATTATGGGATTAGATGCATGGACTTTCGTAACGGTTCTTCTACTGACGTTGGGCTTAGGATTGTTTCTAGCCGGTATCTTTACGGCATACTTTGGAAGAGGGAAGAGTAGGATGGTCGGCACAGTGTTGACCATAATAGGTATTCTAGTTTGGATCGGATCATATGCTGGTTATTACGGTGACTATTTCGGTACGACTACATTTATAGAAGTTTTGAAATACGGGCTCTTCTTCGTTGGAGCCTTTGTAATAGGCGCTATAATCGCTCTTGGTATCTTTTTAGTAGCGATAATGAAAACATAGCCCGACCGAAAAAACTATTTT